>RFUD01000688.1 GCA_009923125.1 Planctomycetia bacterium | reverse complement strand
TCGCGGTCGAACTGGAGCGGATGGGCCGTGAGCGACAGCCCCGCCGTGCGGTAGTCGGCCACAACCTCCTCCTGCGGCGAAAGCGTCGGCAGCAGATCGACCGCCCCGCCGTCTTCTTCGTCGTCGAGGCCTGCGAGCAACGGCCGCCGATCGGGCCGCTCGAGGCACTCCATCGCCTCCCATACCGCCCGCCTGCGGTCGAGGCCGAGCGAGGCGAATGCCCCGGCCCGGGCCAGGTGCAAAAGGGCTTCCCGATCGAGCGCAGCGCGACGAGCGAGATCCCGCGGCAGCCGAAAGGGACCGTCGCGGCGGGCGGCCTCGATCCGCCGGCCCGCCGCCTCACCGAGGCCGTAGACCTGTTCGAGTCCCAGCCGAACCGCCGGCTGTTGTTCCGAGAGGTACGCAGAATCGTCGGCCGCCACACGACGCGCCGGCTGTCGACCCAGGAAACCCTCGGCGTTTCCTGCGGTCGACGACGTGGAAAAAGGCCGTGGATGGCTTTTGCCACGTGGAGCGAGCGTGGCATGCCAGCCGCTCGAATTGACGTCGGCCGGCAAGACTCTCACGCCGTGCGCCTTCGCGTCGCGGACGAGCTGCGCGGGGGCGTAAAACCCCATCGGCTGGCTGCCGAGGAGGGCGGCGGTGAAAGCGGCCGGGTGGTGATGCTTGAGCCAGGCCGAGACGTAGACGAGCAGGGCGAAACTCGCCGCGTGCGATTCGGGAAAGCCGTATTCACCGAAGCCGCGAATCTGCCCGAACACCTGCTCGGCGAACTGCTGCGACAAGCCCCGCGCGAGCATGCCCTGGATGACCGAGGCCGGCACCCAGCGCGCCAATCGACCGGCGCGCACGATGCCAAGCACCACCTGCAGCGCACCCGCGAGCATCGTCGCCGTCAGGAATCGCTCGAATGACCCGAGCGCGGCAACCTCGTACACCACGACCGCCGCGAGCCCCGCAGCGGGGCCCGTGACCGAGAGCGGTGAACGGCTGAGGAACGGCA
>RFUD01000687.1 GCA_009923125.1 Planctomycetia bacterium | reverse complement strand
GGCTCGGCGGCGATCCGAAGAAGATCAACCCGCTCGTGCCGGTCGACCTGGTGATCGACCATTCGGTGCAGGTGGACTTTTTCGGCGCGGCCGACAGCCTGGAGAAGAACGTCGAGGTCGAGTTTTCCCGAAACGCCGAACGCTACGCGTTTCTCCGCTGGGGCCAGCAGGCGTTCCGCAACTTCCGCGTCGTGCCGCCGGCGATCGGCATCGTGCATCAGGTGAACCTGGAGTATCTCGCCGGCTGCGTGTTTCTCCGCGACGATCCCGCGGCGGGGCCGGGCGGGCCGAAGGTCGCCGTGCCCGACACGCTCGTCGGCACCGACAGCCACACCACCATGATCAACGGCCTCGGCGTCGTCGGCTGGGGCGTGGGGGGCATCGAGGCCGAGGCGGTGATGCTCGGGCAGGCGCTGTCGCTCTTGCTGCCGGAGGTCGTGGGCTTCGAACTCACGGGCAGGCTCCCTGCGGGCGCCACGGCCACCGACCTCGTGCTCACCGTCACCGAGATCCTGCGCAAGGAGGGCGTGGTCGGAAAATTCGTCGAGTTTTTCGGCGCCGGCCTGTCGGGCATGTCGCTGGCCGACCGGGCCACGATCGCCAACATGGCCCCCGAGTACGGCGCCACGATGGGCTTCTTCCCGGTCGATCAGGAGACGCTCACCTACCTCCGACTCACCGGCCGCGCCCCGGCGCACGTCGATCTCGTCGAGCGCTACACGAAGGAGCAGGGCCTGTTCCGCACCGATGCCGCCCCCATCCCGGAGTTCACGAAGCGGCTGTCGCTCGACCTCGGCACCGTCGTGCCGAGCCTCGCCGGCCCCAAGCGGCCGCAGGATCGGGTGCCACTCGACGAGGTGAAGAGGACGTTCGCCGAGTCACTCACGGCGCCGACCGCCAAGCGGGGGTTCGCGCTCGAAGGGCCGGCGCTCGCCCGCACCGGCACGGTGCAGGACGACGGCCACTCGGCCACGATCCATCATGGCGCCGTCGTGATCGCCGC
>RFUD01000686.1 GCA_009923125.1 Planctomycetia bacterium | reverse complement strand
CGATCACCGCCGACCGGCCGGCCGCGTCGATCCTGGCCTCGAGCGCCGGGGGGGCGGCCACCGCGACGTCGATCGCGAGAGCTGCCGCCGTGGCCACGGCGAGACGAAAGCAACAGTGTGACGACATCGCCATGCGGCACCTCATCGCTCGTTCGTCGGCTCGTGGCATGGATTTCGGTATGCCTCGCGGCCGGCCGAAAGGGAATGGCCAATCCTGCGCCGTGCATGGCATTTTCTGCAGCGGGCAACCGCTGCAGCCGGCAGCAACTCCGGCGGCCAGGCGTTGCTGTCATGTGTCATCAGGGCCGCTTTACATCTCCCGGAAGGGCTAATCATCACATCATGCCGGAGATACCGATGGCGTCGCCGGCCGCGTCGCCAGGCTCTTCGTCCACGGCCGATCGAACGAGGAGATCGTTTTCTTGCGTCCAGGCGAGTCGGCCGGGTTGCCGTTAGGGCGGGCTCTGGTCGGGATGCGCGACGGCGCCGGGCACGTCAGGAAAGCAGTGCCCTGACGACGTTTCCATGCACGTCGGTGAGCCGGAAGTCACGGCCTTGGAAGCGATACGTGAGCTTCGTGTGGTCGAAGCCGAGCAGGTGCAGGATCGTGGCCTGCAGGTCGTGGACGTGCACCATGTCGCTGGCGATCTTGAAGCCCAGGTCGTCGGTGGACCCGTGGACATGCCCGGCCTTCACGCCGCCGCCGGCCATCCACACGGTGTAGCAGTCGGGGTAGTGGTCGCGGCCGAGAATGCCGCTGGCGGCGGTCCGCCCCTCCTGGAAGGGCGTGCGGCCAAACTCGCCCGTGCAGAGCACGAGCGTGTCTTCGAGCAGCCCGCGCTCTTCGAGATCCTCGATGAGCGCGGCGGCCGGCCGGTCGAACGTGGCCGCCTTCGTCGTCAGGCCTTCGAGAATGCCCTCCTGTGGCCGGGTGCCGTGGAAGTCCCAGCCCCAGTCGAAGAGGTGCACGAACCGCACGCCCTCCTCGACGAGCCGCCGCGCGAGC
>RFUD01000685.1 GCA_009923125.1 Planctomycetia bacterium | reverse complement strand
TTCCGGCAGCGGATCCTCGACGGCGAGCCGTGCCGCGACCTCATCCTCGAGATGGTCGACCGCCAGATCGACCAGAACATCGGCACGTTCCTCGACCGCGACTACGGTCCCCAGACCTACGCCACGTGGGCCTCGGGGCAGCTGTCGTGCGAACTCGACGGCAACGACTTCCGCGGCATGTCGCCGGAGGAGGCGGAACGCCGGGCCGTCGACGAGGCCGTGCGGCAGTCGGAGGCCCAGATCTTCGAGGCGGTCGAGGAGAACCTCCCCGCCGGCGAGGACGAGGAGGAGTGGAACTGGGCGGCGCTGGCGTCGTTCGCCAACGTGCGCTGGAAGCTTTCGGTGAGCGACCGCGAACTCAAGCGGATCGGTCGGGACGGCGTCGCCGAATACCTGCAGGAGGCGACGCAGGCCGCGATCCACCGCATCGATCTTGCCGAGGGCGCCCGGTTCCTGGAGCAGGACTTCGGCCTGCGGACGGCCTGCGGCTGGACGGAGTGGCGTTTCGGGACGGCCCTCGACGAGGCGGAACTCGCCGCCGTGACCCGCAACGGCGTGGACGCGGCGGCGTTCAAGAAACTCGTCGGCGGCAAGGCCCGCGAGGTCTATGCCCGGCGGGAGATCGAGTATCCGGTGCTCGTGGGACTGTCGCACTTCTCCGGCCGCGGCCCGGACGGCCAGCACCGCCTCGACCGCGACGGCCTGCTGGCCTGGGCGCAGGAGCGTTTCGATCCGTCGCTGACCGCCGCGGACCTCGCCTCCCACGACCTCGACACGCTCAAGCAGTCGCTCATCGCGGCCAGCCGCCGGCGGCACGCCCAGCCCGACGATCCCCGCGACGAGATGAAGCGGATGGAGCGGGCGGTGGTGCTGCAGATCCTCGACAACGCCTGGAAGGACCACCTGCTGGCGATGGATCACCTGCGGTCCAGCGTGGGGCTCCGTGGCTACGCCCAGGTCGATCCGAAGGTCGAGTACAAGCGCGAGGGGATGCGGACGTTCGACCTGATGTGGAAGG
>RFUD01000684.1 GCA_009923125.1 Planctomycetia bacterium | reverse complement strand
ATCTCGGGCGTGATCCCCACGCCCACGGCGAGCGCGAACAAAAACGCCCCGCCCCAGTCCCCCTTCGTGAAGCCGTTGATCAGGAACACGAGCGGCACCATCACCGCCACGATCCCCACCATGAGCCACGTGAATTTCTCCATGCCCACGTCGAACGCCGTGGGCGGCTCGGGCGCCTCGAGCGATCGCGACATGCCGCCCAGGAGCGTGCGCCGGCCCGTGGTGACGACGAGCGCGGTGGCCGTGCCACTGGCCACGCTCGTCCCGAGCCAGCAGACGTTCGGTCTCTCGAGCGGCGGCTGCGTGCCTGTCCCGATGTCGGCGTGCTTCTCGACGGGAAACGACTCGCCCGTGAGCGCCGACTGTGCGACGAACAGGTCCTTCGCAGTCAGAAGCCTGACGTCCGCGGGCACCATGTCGCCGGCCGCGAGCAGGACGACGTCACCCGGCACGAGCTCCACGAGGGGCACCTCGACAGCGGCACCGTCGCGGAAGGCCGTCGCCCGCACGCCGATCAGCCTCCTCAGCCCGGCGACAGCGGCGTGGGCCCGCCACTCCTGCACGAACCGCAGCCCCACCCCGAGCACGAGCATCGCCGACATGATCGCGGCCGAGATGGTGTCGCCCGTCGCGAGCGACGAGCCGCCCAGGATGGCCAGGAGCAGCACGAGCGGGTTGCCCGTCGCCTTGAGGAGGAGGGCCGGCGGCGACTCCCCTTCCGGTTCGGCGATGCTGTTGGGCCCATGCTGCTGCAGCCTCCGCCGCGCCTCCGCCGTGGCGAGCCCCCGCGCCGTGACCGCCTGGCGGGCAACCCCCGAAAACGGCAGCGTGGCGGGAAACGGCATGGCAGCGCCCGGCCTCGAGTCACGATCGCTACTCTATGGCCATGACCGTCTCGGGCACGGCGCCGCGGGTGGAATCGGCCCGTCGTTCCGGCGACACTTCGTGCATGTTCGGTTTCTTCCGACACGACTCGCTCACGGCCCGGCTGGTGCTTCCTGTCGTCGGGCTCCTGCTCG
>RFUD01000683.1 GCA_009923125.1 Planctomycetia bacterium | reverse complement strand
CATACACCGCCTCGTGCCCGGCGGCCATCGTGGCGAACGTGTGCCGGGCGCGGACGCGGGCGTGCCCCGCCGCGCCAAGCGCCGCCGCCCGGGCCGGATCGTCGAGCACGATCCGGAGCACGCGCGCCAGATCAGCCGGATCGTTCGGCGCGTGCAGCAGGCCGGCCGCGTCGCCGAGCAGTTCGGGAAACGTGCCGTGAGCGGGCGCGACGATGGGCACTCCGGCGGCCATCGCCTCGATCACCGGCAGCCCTTTCGCCTCCGGATGCGCCGTGGGCATCGCGAACACGTCGCACGAGCCGAAGACGTCGATTTTCCCCGGCCGATCCACCTGGCCAAGCCAGGTGAACCGATCCGCCACGCCGAGCTCGACCGCGAGGCGGTGGCACTCGGCGAGAAACGGCTCCTCGGCCCGGCTCGTCGCGCCCGCCGCGACGAGCCGCACGTCGTGCGTCGGCGCCAGGAGGGCGACCGCCCGGAGGAGCTGGTCGAGCCCTTTCTCGCGGCAGGGCCGGGACAGGGCCCCGATGACGAACCGACCGGCGCGGGCCGACCGGCGCCCGGCGAGGTCCGGCGGCGAGGCTGGAAAGCCCGCCGGGTCCACGCCGTGCGGCACCACCGCGATCCGCTCCCGTGGCACGTCGAGATAGGTTGCCATGAAGTCGGCGAAGAATCCGTTGAGCGCGACGAAGCGATCGACGTCACGGCTCCGCTCGCGGAGCAGCCGGCGGATTTCGCCGTAGTGCGGCTGCGGGATCCGCTCCACGAAAATGTCCTCGCCCGACAGGCCGCAGACGACCTTCGCCCCCGTCGCCTCGCCGATCCGGCGGGCGAAACCCACGAGCAGCGCGTTCGACAACTGCACGACGTCGGGCTCGATCGTGGCGAGCCAGCGGACCAGCTTCTCGACCTCCTTCCGCTGCCGGCCCGCCTCGCCGGCGAGCGTGGACGCGGTGAGTCCGGCCACATCCGCGGGCGTCGCGGCCCCGGTGCGGCTCGACAGCCACTCCAGCAGCCCGC
>RFUD01000682.1 GCA_009923125.1 Planctomycetia bacterium | reverse complement strand
GCGACCGGCGTCGTGGCCGTGAGGATCGCCGAGCGAATCTGGGCGGCGTTGGCCGTCGGGTAGGCGGCCGCGAGGAGCGCCACCGTGCCGGCGACGTGGGGAGTGGCCATCGAGGTGCCGCTGTAGGTCGCGTAGGCGTTGCCCGGCACCGTCGAGTAGATGCCCGAGCCGGGGGCCGCCACGTCCACGCTCGTGAGCCCGTAGTTTGAGAAGCTGGCGAGCGTGTTGTCGCGGGTCGTCGCGGCGACGGAGATGATCGACGTGCCCGGATACGAGGCCGGATACTGGGGGGTGACGTCGGCGTTCGCGCCGTCGTTGCCGGCCGCCGCCACGAACAGGATGCCCGCCCGACCGCCGGCATCGATCGCGTCGCGGAGGATCGAGGAGAAACCGCCACCGCCCCAGCTGTTGTTGGTGGCCACGATGTTCACACCGAAGTCGCGACGCATCTGGGTGGCATAATTGACCGCGGCGATGGCGCTGCTCGTCGAGCCGCTGCCGGAGGCGGTGAGGAACTTGAGCGGCAGGATCGACACCGCCCAGTTGACGCCCGTCACGCCCGCGCCGTTGTTGCCCGTGGCCCCGATCGTGCCGGCCACGTGGGTGCCGTGGCCGTTGTCGTCCATCGGGTTGGCATCGTTGTTGGCGAAGTCCCAGCCCCGCAGATCGTCCACCAGGCCGTTGCCGTCGTTGTCGATGCCGTCGCCGGCGATCTCCCGGGGGTTCGTCCAGATGTTGGCCGCGAGATCCGGATGTGTGTAATCGACGCCGGTGTCGATCACGGCCACGACCACGTTGCGGGAGCCGGTGGTGGTGTTCCAGGCCGTCTCGGCCCGGATGTCAGCGACCCCGGCGGCGGCCGGCTGGCCGACGTTTCGCAGGCCCCACAGACGGCTGAAGGAGGGATCGTTCGGCAGGGCCGTGGGGGCGATCGCGAAGTCCGGCTCCACGGCCGCGATGCCGCGGGTCCGACCCGCCCAGCCCACCACGTCGGAGGCCGCCGCGCCCGGGGCGGTGATC
>RFUD01000681.1 GCA_009923125.1 Planctomycetia bacterium | reverse complement strand
GGAGGGCGATGTTTCGCGTGCAGTCAGTACCGGCCCTGGAAGCCGGCGAAGCCGCCATGCACGATCGTGCTCGAGCCCGCCGTGATCCCGGAGATGTCGGCCGCGGTGGTGATGTTGGTCGGCCACTGAAAGTCGGCCTGGGCGACGTTCCCGACGCCCACCACCCGGTAGCCCATCCACAGGCTCCAGTGCTCGGTCACATCCCACGCCAGTCCCGCGTCGACCGACCCCAGCCACGAGAAGACGCCGAGCGTGGAATGGACGTTCACGGGGCTGCCGTCGGCGAACGTCGCCTGCGTGCCCGACGCGGTGGCGAGCGCCGTCGTGTTCGTGATCGAGTTGCCGGCCAGGAGGAACTTTGGCACCGCCGTGAATCGCAGCCGTGGCGCGAACCGCCAGTCGAACTTCGCCCCCATCTGCCCGCCGTACAGGTTGTTGTTGGTGGCGACCGAGAAATCGAGCGGGCTGCCGGCCGTCGAGGAAAACGTCGAGGCGGTGAGCACGTCCTCGAGCTGGAAGAAGCGGAAGCCGGCCAGCCAGATCAGGCTCATCGGCCGCGTCGGCCGCGATGGATCGGTCGAGAGGAACTCGGGCCGCTCCCAGAGCGCGTAGAGGTAGTTGATCTCGACGTCGTTGACGAGGTCCGCCCGTGCCACTTCCTGCCCGGTTGCACCCTGCAGAAAACTCGCGGCCGGCACGCCGCCCACCGTCGCTCCACCAGCCTGCGGAATCGCGTCGATGCCGGTCGCCGTCGCCGCGGACTCCCCGTTGAGCCCGAACACCCCCCAGTAGACGAACTCCAGGCCGTGATGCTGACGGGCCCCGAACCAGCGTCCCAGTTGCAGATCCACACCGCCGGGCCAGGACACGCCGCCGGTCGTCGTGGTGAGCTGGGTGCCTCCCGCGGGCTGCATCGTCGCCGTTCCGCCCGGAAGCGTGCGGGTCATCACCAGACCGCTCGCGCCCGCGAACCAGCGCGGCCAGTCGGGGTGCGGTGAAGGCAAGCACCCGTTGCATATC
>RFUD01000069.1 GCA_009923125.1 Planctomycetia bacterium | reverse complement strand
AAATTGAGAATCGGCAAGAATACCGACGACTGCGTCCGCCTTCGCCTCCCCGCACGAGATCCATGTCGCACGCCGCCACCACCGCCATGATCGAGGCCGACGGCCTCACGAAGTACTACGGCCAGTTCATCGCCGTCGAGGACATCTCGTTTCGCGTGCCGCGCGGCGAGATCGTCGCGTTTCTCGGTCCCAACGGCGCGGGCAAGAGCACGACGATGAAGATGCTGACCGGCTACCTGGCCCCCACGGCCGGCACCGCCCGGATCGCCGGGCACGACATGGCGACCGACCGGCTCGCCGGTGCGGAGCGGCTCGGTTACCTGCCGGAGAACGGGCCGCTCTATCCCGACATGACGCCGCGGAGCCTGCTCGAGTTTTTCGCCGACGCCCGCGGACTGCCGGCGGCCCGCCGCGCGGAGCGGATCGAGGCCGTGGTCAAGCAGTGCGAGCTGGGGAGCGTGATCGGTAAGGCGATCGGCAAGCTGTCGAAGGGCTACCGGCAGCGTGTCGGCATGGCGCAGGTGCTGCTCCACGAGCCCGACGTGCTGATCCTCGACGAACCGACCAGCGGGCTCGACCCGAACCAGATCCGGGAGGTCCGCGAGACCATCCGTCGGCTCGGGGAGCAGAAGACGATCCTGCTCTCCACCCACATTCTCCAGGAGGTGGAGGCGCTGGCGGATCGGGTGATCCTGATCGCCGAAGGACGGCTCCGGTTCGACGGCACGCCCGGCGAGCTGCGGAAGGAAGGCCGCGGGCTCGACGAACGCTTCCACGAACTCACCCGCTCCGCCTGACCGGGGCGGCAGCCGGGCGGGCCGGGGCGACTGATCGCTCCGCCGGAACACCCGCCCCACACACGACCGAAGGAACGAGGAGTTTCTCAACGATGAAATGGCACGTGCTCGACGCGGTGTTCAAGCGGAACTTCGTCGCCTATTTTTCCAATCCCACCGGCTACGTGTTCATCTGCGTGTTCGTCCTCCTCGGGTCGCTCGCCGCCTTCTGGCCGCCCGAGTTCTTCAATTCGAACCTCGCCAACCTCGACCAGCTCAACCGCTACCTGCCCTACATCCTGCTGGTGTTCATCCCGGCGATCACGATGAGCGTGTGGGCCGACGAGCGGCGGCAGGGCACCGACGAACTGCTGCTCACGATTCCGGCGAGCGACTGGGAGGTGGTGTTCGGCAAGTATCTCGCCACGGTCGGGATCTTCACCGTCGCCCTGCTGTTTTCCTGCGTCTGCAACCTCGTGATCCTGCTGCGCTGGGGCACGCCCGACGGCGGCCTGTTTCTCGCGAACTACCTCGGCTACTGGTTCGTGGGGCTGGCGATGCTGGCGATCGGCACGGTGGCCAGCTTCCTCACTGATGGCCGATCAGGCCGGGGCGGTGATGGGGCCGAAGCTGGCCGAGAAGTTCCGCGGCTGGAGCCTGGCGGAGCAGTTTTCGGATTTCGGCCGGGGTGTCGTCGGGCTGTCGTCGATCGCGTACTTCCTCGGGATCGTGGCCGTGAGCCTGTACGTGGCGATGGTGCTCATCGGCCGGCGGCACTGGGCCGGCCGCCGCGACGGGCCGCAGATCGGCCTGCATTACGCCGCCCGATCCGCGGGCCTCGTGCTCGCGGCGATCGGGGCCGTGCTGTTCTTCCGCTCGCTCGACCTGCGGGCCGACCTCTCGGAAGAGCGGATCAGCTCGCTCTCGCCGGACACCCGGAGGCTCCTCGCCGGCCTCGAGGCCGACCGGCCGATCGACATCAAGGCCTACGTCAGCCCGACGGTGCCGGAGGATTACGCCCAGACGCGGATCAACCTGCTCACCATGCTGCGGCAGTTCCAGCGGCTCGGCCGGGGCAAGGTGAACGTGGAGGTGATCTCGACCGAGCCGAAGACCGAGGCGGCGGCGCTGGCCAGTCAGCAGTTCGGCATCGAGCCGGTGAGCGTGCTGTCGCGGGTGCGCGGCACCTACCGCGACGAGGAGATCTTCCTCGGATGCGCGTTCACCAGCGGGCTGGAGAAGGTCGTGGTGCCGTTCTTCGACAAGGGCACGCCGGTGGAATACGAGCTCATCCGCTCGATCTGCACCGCCGCCCAGCAGAAGCGGAAGCGGCTCGGCGTGCTCACCACCGACGCGGACCTGTTCGGCGGCTTCGACATGATGACCGGCCAGCAGCGGCCGCGGCAGCCGATCGTGGACGAGTTGGAGAAGCAGTACGACGTGGTGCAGGTCGATCCGACGGCCCCGATCACCGAGCGATACGACGTCCTCCTGGCCGTGCAGCCGTCGGCGCTCGGGCCCGAGCAGATGACGAACCTCGTCGCCGCGGTGCAGGCCGGCCAGCCGATCGCCATCTTCGAGGATCCGCTGCCGGTGCTCATGCAGGCGGTGCCCGGCACGTCCCAGCCGCGGCGCGGGCCCGGGGGGCCGATGGCGATGTTCCAGCCGCAGGGACAGCCGAAGGGTGACATCGGCCAGTTGTGGCAGACGTTCGGCGTCCGGCTGCGGTCGGGTGCCGGGCGTCCCGCGATGGGGCAGATCGGCGCCGACCGAAGCTCGAACTGCCGAGCGAATTCGTGTTCGTCGATGCCGACATGGGCGGCGGCGAGGGGAAGACGACGGGCTTCAATCCCGCGCAGCCGATCACGTCGGGACTGCAGGAGGTGTTGTTCCCCTTCCCGGGCGCCCTGGCCAAGGATGACAAGGTGGACGTGACCTGGACGCCACTCGTGCAGACGGGCGAGCGTTCGGGCACGATCGAGGTCGAGCAGGTGATGGGCAACCGCGGCGACATGCGTCAGTTGCGGGTGTTCGAGAAGCCCGGTCGCGAGGCGATGGTGCTGGCGGTGGCGGTCGAGCGGAAGGCGGCCGCCGACGCGGCGGCGGCCGACGCGAAGCCAGCGGCCGAACCGGCCACGATCCGGGCGGTCGTGGTGGCCGACATCGACCTCCTCGACGGCCGGATTTTCGGGCTCCGCAACCGGCCCGACGAGGTCTTCGGCCTCGACTTCGACAACGTCACGTTCGCGCTCAACGTGCTCGACCAGCTCGCCGGCGACGACCGGTTCCTCGACATCCGCAAGCGGAAGCCGAAGCATCGCACGCTGGAGCGGATCGAGGACACGGTGGCCGAGGCCCGCGAGCAGGCCGACGCCGAACGGCAGAAGTTCATCGCCGAGTTCGACGAGGCGGAACGCGAGGCCAACGCCGCCATGCAGAAGGAAGTGGGGGAGTTCGAGAAGAAGATCAAGGAGATGGAGTCGGCCGGTGACGCCGATCCGCAGGCGGCGATGCAGGCGGTGCAGCAGCTCGCCAGCCGGCAGCGGCTCGCGCAGCGGCGGCTCGACACGAAAGTCGAGCAGTTGAAGCGGAAACGCGACGCCGAGGTCGAGGCGGTGGAGCGGCAACTCGGGGCGAGGGTCCGGCAGGAGCAGGATCGGCAGAAGTGGCTGGCCGTGCTGCTGCCACCGATCCCGCCGCTCGTCGTGGCCTTCTTCGTCTACTTCCGCCGCCGGGCCCTGGAGCGCGAGGGCGTGTCGAAGGCCCGGCTGCGCTGACCATGACAAGCATCCCACGTGAACCAGGAGTGAACGGTATGGAATCGGCAACGACCGCGGGTGGGCTCTCGCCCGTGATGCAGCGGACCGCCCTGTTTCTGCTCGGCGGCATGGGCATGCTCCTGCTCGGTGCGGCGGTGCAGCCGCGGTTCAAGAGTCGCGCGGAGAAGCCGGCGGAGGAGCGGGTGCTGTTCCCGGAGCTGTCCGACGCGGCCAAGGCGGCGAGCCTGGAGATCGTGAAGTACGACGAGGAACTCGCGACACTCGCGCCGTTCAAGGTGGTGCAGTCGGGCGGGGTGTGGGTGCTGCCGGCACATCAGAACTACCCGGCCGACGCCAAGGACCATCTGGCCGCGGCGGCCACCGAACTGGTCGATTTGAAGGCGCTCGACGTCGTCAGCACGTCGCCCGCCGACCACGAGACGTTCGGCGTGATCGAGCCCGACCCGGAGAAGATCAAGCCGGGAATGACGGGGATCGGCGAGCTCGTGGAGGTCCGTGACGCCGCGGGCACGAAGATCGCCCGGCTCGTCGTGGGCAAGGAGGACAAGCGGCCCGGCATGGCCGATGCCGGCGGTGGGAAGAAGCTGCGGTTCGTGCGCAAGGCGGGACAGGATCCCGTCTATCGCATCGAGATCGACACCTCGAAGTTCACCACCCGGTTCGACGACTGGATCGAGAAGGACCTGCTCAAGCTCTCGCCGTGGGACGTGCGGCGGCTGGTGCTCGACGACTACTCTCTCGGGGCGGTCGAGTCGGGCGGCCGGATCATGGTGGACCAGAATCGCAAGGACCGCATCGAGCTCGCCTACGAAGACAAGGACGCGAAGTGGTCGCTCGTGAAACTGGAGGCGTTCGCCGGTGGCAAGACGGCCAAGGAGGAAAAGCTGGCCGACGACCAGGAACTCGCGGGCACCAAGCTCAACGACCTGCGGAACGCCCTCGGCGATCTGAAGATCATCGACGTCGCCCGCAAGCCGGCCGGCTTGAGCGCCGACCTGAAGGCCGCGGAGGCGTTCACGGGCGATCCGGAGGCGGTGACCTCGATGCAGCAGCGGGGTTTTTTGCCGCTCAAGTCGGGAGACATCCTCTCGACCGACGGTGAGACGATCGTGGGCATGAAGGACGGTGTGGAATATGTGCTGCGGTTCGGGGCGGGCACGACGGTGACCGGTGGCGAAAAGCAGGCCGACGGGACGAAGGACGCGGAGGACGACGCCGGCGAAACGGCCGGTCGGTACCTGCTCGTGATGGCCCGGTTCAACGAGAGCCTGCTCGAGAAGCCGAAGCTCGATCCCGTGCCCGACGTGCAGGAGGAGCCCAAGGCCGACGACCAGAAGCCCGACGACGCGCAGAAGCCCGACGCCAAGCAGGGGGACAAGCCGTCGGCGGGCGATGCCGCCGAGAAGCTCAAGGCCGCGGACGAGGCCGAGGCCAAGGCCCAGGCGGCCCTCGAGGAGAAGCGGCGGATCGAGCGGGAAAACCGCCGCCGGCAGGACGAGTACGACGACAAGGTGAAGGCCGCCCAGAAGCGGGTGCGGGACCTCAACAACCGGTTCGCCGACTGGTACTACATCGTGTCCAACAAGGAATATTCGAAGATCCACCTCACCCGGGATGGGGTGATCCAGAAGAAGGCCGAGGAGCCGAAGGAACCCGCGCCGCCCAAGTGACGGCCGTCCGCGGTTCGTGTTGCGTGCGGCAGCCGGCGCGGACCGGTCGGGCCGGGCCTGCTTCGCGCCGCGTGGTGGCCGCCGGTAGCATGGTGCGTTCCCCCTCGAGTCCCCCGGCAACGCCCCATGTCCGATATCCTCACCTCGCCCCGGCCGTCCCGCTTCGGTCGGGCCGTGGGGTTTCGGCTCGCCGGGGTCGGGGGCTATGCGCCGCCCGGCGTCGTCACGAACGCCGATCTGGCCCGGCTGGGCTGTGATCCGGCCTGGATCGTGGAGCGGTCGGGGATTCACGAGCGGCGGCACGCCCCGTCGGAGATGGCGACGAGCGACCTGGCGACCGAGGCCGGCCGGGCCGCCATCGCCCGGGCCGGACGGGCACCGGCCGACGTCGATCTGGTGGTGCTCGGCACGTTCACGCCCGACATGTGCATCCCGTCCACGGCCTGCATCGTCCAGGAGAAACTCGGCCTCGACGCAGCTGCGATGGACGTGACGGCCGCCTGCGCCGGTTTCGCCTACGCCCTCGTCACGGCCGCCCAGTTCATCGTGGCCGGAACGAGCCGGCTCGCGCTGGTGATCGGGGCCGACACGAATTCACGGATCGTCGATCCCGACGACATCAAGACCTGGCCGCTGTTCGGCGACGGCGCCGGGGCCGTGGTGCTGGAACCCGTCGAACCCGACACCGCAGGTCGCGAGCCCGGGCTGCTCGCCTTCTCGCTCGGCTCCGACGGCCGGGGAGCGGGGCTGCTGCAGTGCCCGATGAGTGGCTCACGACAGCCCGTCACGGTGGCGGGAGCGGCGCGCCGCGAGCACTTCATGCAGATGGACGGTCGGGCGGTGTTCAAGTGGGCGATCCGACTCGCCGAAGAGAACATCCGCCAGGTGGTCGAGCGGTCGGGCGTGCCGCTCGACGCGATCGACCTCTTCATCCTGCACCAGGCCAATGCCCGGATCATCGAGGGTGCCCGCGCGGCCCTCGGGGTCGAGGCGGATCGCTTCATGGTGAACCTCGACCGCTACGGCAACACGTCGAGCGGCTCGATCCCGCTCGCGCTCGACGAAGCCTGGCGGGCCGGACGCGTCGGCCCCGGCAGCACGGTCGTGGTGTGCGGTTTCGGCGGCGGCCTCGCCTGGGGCAGCGCCGTGTGGAGGCTGTGATGCGGCGCCGGCTTCGGGCTCCCCGTATCCCGTCGCCGGACGTTCGCCTCCGCCCTCCAGGCTCCGGCTCACTCGACTCCGACTGCGCTTCGCCATCCTGGCTGCGCTTGTCTGCGTACGCCGGCGACCGGGACACGGGGAGCCCGAAGCCTCCTCAACTCAATCAGAGAGGGGTAGGCCCGAGCCGGATAGGGCCAGTTTTGGTTGAGCCAATAAGGAGATCGTCTGATGACTGAAGCCGTGATCGAAAAAAAGCTCCCCGCGCGGCGCGATGTGCCCGTCGGGGATACGTGGGATCTCGCGAGCCTGTTTTCCTCCGATGCGGAATGGGAGGCGGCGCTCGCGGAGTGGGAGAAGATGATCCCCGGCTTCGAGGCGTTCGCCGGCACGCTCGGCCAGTCGCCGGAGAAGCTCGCGGCGTGCCTGGCGCACGACGTGGCCGTCGATCGGGCGGGCGACCGGCTCGGCACGTATGCCCACCTGCGGGCGAGCGAGGATCAGGGAGCGGCCGAGTCGCAGCGGATGGTGGGGCGGTTTCAGCACATGGCCACGCGGGCGGGCGAGAAGGCGAGCTTCATCCGGCCGGAGATCCTCGCGATTCCGCCGGCCACGCTTGCCGCGTGGCTCGAGCTGCCGGCGCTTTCTGACTATCGGCTGATACTCGAGCGGCTCGTGCGCACGCGGCCGCACGTGCTCTCCGAGCCCGAGGAAAAGTTACTTGCGATGCAGGGCACGTTCGCCGGCACGGCGGGAAAAGTCTTCCGCCAGCTCACCGACGCCGACATGAAGTTCGGCAGCGTGACCGACGGCAAGGGCCAGAAGGTCGAGCTGTCGAACGCGACGTTCATCACGCTGCTGCACGATACGTCGCGCGAGACACGGCGGACGGCGTTTCACCGGTTCTATGACCAGTACGAGGCCCATGCCAACACGCTCGCAGCCACGCTCTCGGGCTCCGTCGAGCGCGACGTGTATGCGGCGCGGGTGCGCAAGTACCCGAGCGCGGTCGAGGCGGCGCTGTTCGGCGACCACGTGCCGCTGGCCGTGTACGACCAACTGATCACGGCGGTGCGGGCCAATCTCCCGGTCGTGCACCGCTACTACGACGTGCGGAAGCGGATCCTCGGGCTCGACGAGATCCACCACTACGACTGCTACGTGCCGCTCGTGCCGGAGCTCGAGAAGAAGCATTCGTGGAACGAGGCCGTGAAGGTGGTGATCGAGTCGCTCGCGCCCTTGGGCAAGGACTATTGCACGCGGCTCGAACACGGCCTCTCCGGCCGCTGGTGTGACCGCTATCCCAACGCGGGCAAGCAGTCGGGCGCGTTCAGCTCGGGCACGTACGACTCCGACCCCTACATCCTCATGAACTTTCAGGAGGAGACGGTCGAGCATGTGTTCACGCTCGCCCACGAGGCTGGCCACTCGATGCACACGCGATACTCCGCGGAGGCCCAGCCCTATCAGTATTCGGGATACACGATCTTCGTAGCGGAGGTGGCGAGCACGTTCAACGAACAGTTGCTCACGCGGCTGATGATCGAGCGGGCGACGTCGGCCAAGGAAAAGGCGGCGATCATCTCGCGCGAGATCGACTCGATCCGGAACACGATCGTGCGGCAGACGATGTTCGCCGAGTGCGAGCGTAAGGCGCACGCCTCGGCCGAGGCGGGCGAGCCGCTCACGCTCGAACGCATCCGCGGCATCTATCGCGAGTTGCTCGACGCCTACTTCGGCCCGCACTTCGCGCTCGACAAGCAACTCGAGCTCGAATGCCTGCGGATCCCCCATTTCTACAACGCGTTCTACGTCTATAAGTACGCGACCGGCCTCTCGGCGGCGATCACGCTGGCGAAGAAGGTGGCCGAAGGGGGCGCCAGGGAGCTCGACGCCTACCTGCGGTTCCTGAAGGGCGGCTGCTCGAAGTGGCCGCTCGACCTCCTGCGCGACGCCGGCGTCGATCTCGAACAGCCCGAGCCCGTCGCCACGGCCCTCACCCAGTTCGGCCGCCTCGTCGACGAGCTCGACGGCCTGCTGTGATGTGTCGGGCGCGCGCCGGCTTCGGGCTCCCCATATCCCGTCGCCGGACGTTCACTCCGGGCATCCTGCCCTGCGCTCACTCGACTCCGACGGCGCTTCGCCATCCTGGCTTCGCTTGTCTGCGTACACCGGCTCCCGGGATACGGGGAGCCCGAAGCCTCCTCAACGTAATGAGAAAGGAGGAGGCTCGGGGTTACCCCTGCCGTTGAGACGGCGTATGTGACCAGCGGAGCCATCTTCACGCGAACACCCGGCATCGTGCCGCTGTTCGCTTGGCGGGCCTCTGCCCGCTGGTGTTCAACCGGGCCTCCGGCCCTGACGTTCGCGTGGGGAGCCGAGCTTGGCTCGGCGACCGTAAGCCGGCGCCGACGCCGGGACGGCGGCGACGGCGCGACATTCGCCAGGCGCAGCGCAGGCACATCCGAGTGAGTGGAGCCCAGGATGGGCGGAGCGAACGTCCGGCGAGACGGTACGGGGTAACCC
>RFUD01000680.1 GCA_009923125.1 Planctomycetia bacterium | reverse complement strand
CTCGGTGTGCACCTTGGAGAGCGATTCCGCCGCCTGGCGGCACGATTTCGCGAGTTCCGGGTTCGCCTCCTTCCAGGCCTTCAGTTCGGCGACCCGCTGCCGCTGCTGGAGCGAGACCTGGTTGACGAGTTCGGAGAGCAGTTCGCACGACTTCATCTGCAGCGCGATCATGTCGCGCAGCAGGCGGTTGGTCTCGCCGGCATCGCCGCCGAGCACGCTGTTCGGGCCGGCCGTCACCGAGTTGGCCGAGATGTCGAGTTGGGTGAATACGGGTGGGCGATCGTGCATGGTGAAGGCCACGGGAGGCGGCCGCGGAACCGGGTGGGCGGCAGCACTCGTATCGTAGGCCCGACCACGCGGGTTTGCCACGAACCGGAACTTTTTCGCCGCCGGCGTCAGGGTTTTCCTGTCTTGGCACCGCGGGGGCCGGCGGCGGGCTCCGGTCGGAGGGAACCGCCGAGGCCTCAAGTGGTCGGTGCCGACGCCCGATGCCATGGGACGACGGGCGGCGGCGTGCGGCCCGGCACCCGGGGACCGTACTGCGACCGATGGATCAGGCAGCGACCACCACCGCCTACGGATTTCTCACGACCGTCGAGTCGCCGACCCACGGCCTGTTCGGCGGCTACCTGCTCGTCGATCCGGCGGGCCGGCCGCTGGAGTTTCACTGCACGGCGCCGGTGAAGGTGTCGCGGGCCCAGCAGATCCTCTACGGCGCGACGCTCCAGGGCCACCTCCACGGCGGGCAGATCGGGGCCGCTCTGCTGGCGGCGGGCTCGCTGGCGCCGCGGGTCGTGCTCACCGACGTCGAATCGATGCTCACGGTGCGGGCGCACACGAGCCTGCCCGTGGCGCTCGTGACGGCCGCCGATCCGGGGACGGGCCTCGCGCAGGGGTCCGCGTGCGTCACCGGTCCGACGGGTGACGAAGCCGCCGCGCTGCACGCAGCGATCGAGCCGCTCGCGGCGGCCGTCGATCTGCGCGAGCCGTTCGACCGGATCCGGGCGGCGATCGACGAGGC
>RFUD01000679.1 GCA_009923125.1 Planctomycetia bacterium | reverse complement strand
CCATGTGGGGCAAGCGTCCCGCTTGCCATGCTTTGGCGACCGGGACGGTCGCCCCACATGCTTTGGCGACCGGGACGGTCGCCCCACATCTGGCAGATCATTCTCACGACGCGTCACCGTCGACGCGCACGAGCACCATCTGCTCCACCTTGCCATCGCCCGCCTTGCCGTCGTCGCGGTGCACGAGGATCGTCGTCTGCTGGCCGAGCAGGTTCGTGAGCCCGGCCTCGTACACCGGCGTCTTCTTGTCGCCGATCGTCCACGCTGCCTTCTGCGTCTTCTTGTCGACCTTGCCAGTGATGTTTTGCGTGGAGTCGGAGACGGCGTCGTAATACGTGCCGCGGAGCAGGCCGTTCTTGTCGATCGCCAGGCTCAGAAACGTGCTCGGGTTCGTCTCCTCGGAGCGGGCGAGTGCGAACACGCCCAGCGGCCGCCACTGGTCGTCGGCCGCGATCTTCGCATCGGCGCCGCCCTGGGCGGCGAGCGACCCGCTCGCCCTGCACATAGACGCCGTCGTCCTGGTAGCAGACGTTCGTGCCGTAGTTGTAGGAGACGGGAGCGCCGTAGCCGCCCCAGCCGGCGAGGTCGCTCCAGGCCAGGCCGGTGAGCAGGCCCGCGCCCATGCCCCAGCCGAAGCCGCCCCACCACGCGCCCGGCCACCAGGCGCCAAAGTGATCGCCATACCAGCCCCGGCCGCCATACCAGCCGCCGTTGTAGAAGTTGTTGCGGACGATGTTGCCGCGATTCACGAGGTTGTTCATCGTGTACGGACGCACGGCGCCGCGTGCGAGGCCGTCGCGGCCGAGCGCATCCCTGCCGAGGCCGTCGCGCCCCACGCCCTCGTTCGCAATCCGCTGGAAGTCGGACTTCGAGAGCGTGTGCTCGCCGGCGAAGTGGCCGCCTTCGAGACCGCCGAAGTCGCGGGCGCCGTCGAGGGCCCGGCCGCCATCGAGCGGTCGGCCACCGTCCACGGCTCGCCCGCCGTCGAACGACCGTGCGCCGTCGAACGACCGTGCGCCGTCGAACGACC
>RFUD01000678.1 GCA_009923125.1 Planctomycetia bacterium | reverse complement strand
ATGGCCGACCAGATGTGCCTCTACAAGTACATCGTGCGGAACGTGGCCCGCCGGGCGGGGAAGACGGCGACGTTCATGCCCAAGCCGATTCTCGGCGACAACGGCTCCGGCATGCACACGCACCTGTCGCTGTGGAAGGGGGGGCACCCGCTGTTCGCAGGTTCGGGATACGCGGGGCTGTCGGAACTGGCGTTGCACGCCATGGGCGGCATCCTCCGCCACGCGCCGGCACTGCTCGCGCTCACCAATCCCACCACCAACAGCTACAAGCGTCTCGTGCCCGGCTACGAGGCGCCGGTGAACCTCGCCTACTCGCAGCGGAACCGGTCGGCCAGCTGCCGCATCCCCATGTATTCGACGAGTCCCAAGACGAAGCGGATCGAGTTCCGCTGCCCCGATCCGACGTGCAACCCCTACCTGTCCTTCGCGGCGATCCTGCTGGCGGCGATCGACGGCATCCAGAACAAGATCAGCCCCGGCGAGCCGCTCGACCGCGACATCTACGACATGCCGCCCGAGGAGCTGGCCGACGTGCCGCAGGCGCCCGGCTCGCTCGACGAGGCCCTCGAGGCGCTCGACCGCGACGCCGACTTCCTGCTGCGGGGCGACGTGTTCACGGAGGACGTGATCGCGACCTGGATCCGCTTCAAGCGCGAGCGCGAGATCGCCCCGATGCGGCTGCGGCCCCATCCGTACGAGTTCTGCCTCTACTACGACGCCTGACCCGCCGGCGATGCCCGACCCGCCGGCGAGGCACGCCGGCTACCAGACCGTCTTGCCGCCGTTGACGGCGATGGTCTGCCCGGTCACGAACGCCGCCTCGTCGCTGGCCAGGTAGACCGCCGCCCAGCCGACGTCGTCGGGAACGCCCCAGCGTCCCATGGGGACCGTCGCCAGGTAGGCGTCCTTGTCCGCCTGCGGGTCGTCCCGGTGCCGTTCCACCGGGATCCAGCCCGGCGCGATCATGTTCACCGTGATGCCGTGCGGCGCCAGCTCGTGGGCCATGCTCCGCGACCAGCCGGTCTGGCCCCCCTT
>RFUD01000677.1 GCA_009923125.1 Planctomycetia bacterium | reverse complement strand
CCTTGGGCTCCAGTGTTTCCTTGGGCTCCAGTGGCTCCAGTAGCACCTGTAGCTCCGGTGTATCCAGTGGCTCCTTGGGCTCCTTGGGCACCAGTGGCTCCAGTGGCACCAGTCGCACCTGTGGCTCCTTGGGCTCCTTGAGTTCCTGTAGCTCCGGTAGCTCCAGTAGCTCCGGTGTCTCCTTGAGCTCCAGTGTTTCCTTGGGCACCAGTAGCTCCAGTGGCTCCGGTATATCCAGTGGCTCCTTGGGCTCCTTGGGCACCAGTGGCTCCAGTGGCTCCAGTGTTTCCTTGGGCTCCAGTAGCACCAGTGGCTCCAGTAGCACCAGTAGCTCCAGTAGCTCCAGTGGCTCCAGTGGCTCCGACTGATAATTTTCCAAATACAATATTAGTAATAGATTCAGTTATTGATACTACACTCATGTAACCGAAATATGATGTTGGATTGTTGAGAAGAACTCTTACTTTTGTAACACCTTGGTATTTAAATGATACATAGGAATCTTCAACATCAAGACCAAAAGAACCTGGTGCAGTAATACTATCTGGTGTGAATGGAGTTCCAACTGACGAACCATTTGCATTCATGTAAATTTTTACAGAACCGTTCTCAGGTAGAATACTGAAATAAGCATAAGACGAAGAAGTTAGTGGTGGTTGGTTTGTTGAGCCAGTAATACTTGAGCTTGTCACTAAACCAATGTAATTACTGCTTGTTATATCGTTGTTCACGAAATCGCATGAAAAGTACAAACTATCATACGCTTCTCCTGTCACTACATAATTGTTACTTAAATCAGTCGCATACGCGTATGCGGAAGTCTGGGTTAAAGTAATCTCTGAATCGGTTGGTTTTTTCAAAGTGAAGTTACCTGGTCCCTGTGCTCCAGTGGCACCAGTGGCTCCAGTAGCTCCAGTAGCTCCGGTAGAACCGGTGTTTCCTTGGGCTCCAGTGTTTCCTTGGGCTCCAGTGGCTCCAGTAGCACCTGTAGCTCCGGTGTATCCAGTGGCTCCTTGGGCTCCTTGGGCACCAGTGGCT
>RFUD01000676.1 GCA_009923125.1 Planctomycetia bacterium | reverse complement strand
CGCAGATGTTGGCGGTGTTCTCGGCGACGCCGGGTTTAGTCAATACGGCTGCGGGACTGTCATCCGGCGAACATCTCGTGACCGGCTATGCCGAGCGGCCGGCCTACCGGCCGCAGACCAAGTTCGAGGCGCGCGGGCTCAAGCTCGGGCATGGCGTGTGGGATGTGGTGTTCCGCCGCTCCGAGAACGTCTCGGCACCGTGACGCCGCCTCTATGAACCGCTTGCTACCTGCGGGCCGGCCCGTGCCCCACTCCTTGTGCGGCCTGTCCGGACGCGCCGGTCTGGCTTGCCTCGCCGCTTTGCTGTCCGCGCCGCTCGCGTTTGCCGCCCTTGGGACGGGATCGGCAGCCGGGCAGCCGGCGCCCGCCGCTGAGGCCGCCGTGCCGCGCGAGACGCAGCAGGGCACCGGCTTCGTCGTTTCGCGCGAAGGGCACGTGGTGACTGCGTATCACGTCATCAAGGGCAAGTCGGAGGTGATGGTCGGGCCGATGCCCAACGGCCGCTGGAAGAAGGCGGTGGTGTTGCGCACCGACGAGTCGCTCGACCTCGCCCTGCTGCGCATCGATCTGCAGGTCGACCCCCTGCCGGTGAGCGACTGGTCCGATGTGCCGATTGGCCTCGAGGCGCTGGTGGTGGGGTACCCGCTGCCCAAGTTTCAAGGCCTCAGCCGCAAGGTGACGCAAGGCATCGTCAATGGTGACCGCAAGACCGGCGGCGTGCTCGGCGACTTCCAGTTGAGCGCCGAGGTGCAGAAGGGCAACTCGGGCGGGCCGGTACTCGCCCCTGACGGCACGGTGATCGGCGTGGTGCGTGCCAAGCTCAATGCGCTGTCGGTGGCCGAAAAGACCCGCGACCTGCCGCAGAACGTCAATTACGCGCTCAAGTCGACGCCGCTCATTGGTTTTCTGAAGGACGCCGGTGTGACTTTTGAGCAGCGGGCGCCTGACCTAGCCACCGTCTATCGGCCGTTTCAGACGCTCCGCAAGGTGGACAAGGCGATCTTCGCCGTCATCGCCCGCGACCCGCGCGATCCGCCA
>RFUD01000675.1 GCA_009923125.1 Planctomycetia bacterium | reverse complement strand
GTCGGCTCGGTGTGGAAGGCGAGCATCCGGCCGCGGTCGTCCACGAGGGCGGCCTTGATGTTCGTGCCGCCGAGGTCCACGCCCGCGTACAACGGCCGGACGGCATCGGCGAGCGGAAGCCAGCGTGCCCGGGCTGTGGCGGCCGTGGTCACTGGTCCGCCGGCAGCCGCGCGGTCTGCACCGGGGGCGTCGGGCTGGTGCAGGCCTGCATGAAGGCGACCAGGTCCGACTTGTCCTGCGCGGAGAGCTTGAGCGGCCGGATCTTGTCGCTCAGCTGCGGATTGGCGTGGCCGCCCTTGTCGTACCACTCCACCACCTCCTCCAGCGTGGCGATCGAGCCGTCGTGCATGTAGGGCGCCGTGAGGGCGACGTTGCGGACCGTCGGCGTCTTGAAGGCGCCGGTATCCTTCGGATCTTTCGAGATCGCGACCCGACCGAGATCGGGCTTCTCCGCCTCCATGCCGACGCCGATGTTGTGGAACTTCTCGTCGGCGAGATTCGCACCGACGTGGCACGCGGTGCAGTTGCCCTTCTCGGTGAAGAAGATCTCGCGGCCGCGCTTCGCCTCTTCCGACATCGGGTGGGCCTCCACCGCAGCCTTGGCGTCGGCGTACCGCTTGGCGAGGTCGGGG
This sequence comes from Planctomycetia bacterium, assembly GCA_009923125.1. Lineage (GTDB taxonomy): Bacteria > Planctomycetota > Planctomycetia > Pirellulales > UBA1268 > RGVT01. The sequence goes on along the minus strand of RFUD01000675.1, from coordinate 408 downwards.
TCGTCGGCGATGTCTTCCGCGTCGAGTCCGGCGAACGCCTTCATCTGCTCGTAGTAGTCATAGGGCGAGGGGGACGTGACGATCGCCCGCTCGAAGGCGGCGATGGCCTGGCCGACACGGTCGATCGTGAGTCCGCCGAAGATCTTGTCGAACTGCTTCTTGTAGACGGGCAGCTCCCCGAGCCGCTTGACGACGCCCTCGTGCGTGAAGCCCATCTCGATCGGATTTTGGATCGGCCCGACCGCCTGCGCCTCGAGCGAGTCGGCCCGACCGTCCCAGAACTGGACGCCGGTCAGGATGCGGTTGAACGACACCGGCGAGTTGCGGCCGCCCAGCTGTCCGCGAATCCCCACGCCCGTCTTCGTGTGGGCCGAGTAGCCCATCGACGGATCGTGGCAGCTCGCGCAG
>RFUD01000674.1 GCA_009923125.1 Planctomycetia bacterium | reverse complement strand
GAAAGGCGGCAGGAAATCGCGGCCGAGTCCCGTGACGACGGCCATGCTCGCGGCCACCGCGACGGCCACCGAGGCGAGGATCGGCACGGGATGGCGGACCGAGAGCCGGATCGCCCAGCCGGCGAGCGCCTTGAGGACGCGTAACAGCAGCCCATCCTGCTGGTGCGCCATGAAGCGGGCCCGAGGCAGGAGCCAGAATGCGAGCACCGGCGTGACGGTCAGCGAGACCACGAGCGACGCCAGGATCGACACGATGTAGGCCGTTCCCAGCGGCGTGAAGAGCTTGCCTTCCATGCCGCCCAGGGCGAACAGCGGCACGAACACGAGCACCACGAGGATGGTGCTGAAGACGATCGAGTTCCGCACCTCGCTCGAGGCCTCGTAGACGACACGGAGCGCCGGCGTGGGCTGCGGCGCATGGGCATTCTCGCGGAGCCGGCGGAAGATGTTTTCGACGTCCACGATCGAGTCATCCACGAGTTCGCCGATGGCGACGGCCAGGCCGCCGAGCGTCATCGTGTTGATCGACATCCCGAGCCACTTGAAGACCAGCCCGGTGATCACGATCGACAGCGGGATCGCCGTGAGCGTGATGAACGTGGTGCGGAAGTTGAGCAGGAACAGAAACAGCACCACGACCACGAGGATGCCGCCGTCGCGCAAAGCCTCCACGATGTTCCGGATGGAGAGGTCGATGAACGTCTTCTGCTGGTAGAGTTCGGTGTTGAGGCGGACGTCGGCGGGCAGCGATGGCCGCAGCCCCTCGAGGGCTCGCGTCACGTCGTCGGTGAGCCTGCGGGTGTCGGCGCCGGGCTGCTTGGAGATCACGAGGATCACGGCGGGCCGACCGTTGACCGCCGCATCGCCTCGCTTCACCTGCGGCGCTTCGGCCACGCGGGCCACCTGGGCGAGCACCACGGGACGGTCGCCCGAGGATTTCACCACGACCGACTGGAGATCTTCCAAGGTCTGGATGCGGCCGAGCGCCCGCACGAGCAGCTCGTTGCCGCCCTGGTTCAGATAGCCGCCGGTGGCGTTGGAGTTGCTGG
>RFUD01000673.1 GCA_009923125.1 Planctomycetia bacterium | reverse complement strand
CTGGCGCCCGACTTCGGGCAGAAGACCGCCTGCGGCTGGACGGAATGGCGGTTCGGCCAGCCCCTCACCGCGGCCGAACTGTCGGAGGCCGAGGCGGCCGGCCACGACGTCGAGGCGTTCAAGAAGATCGTCCGGCGGAAGGCCCGCGCCGTCTACGCCGAGCGCGAGTCCAGGTACGGCGACGACATGCGACGCATGGAACGCGCCGTCGTATTGCAGATCCTCGACAACGCGTGGAAGGATCACCTGCTCGCGATGGATCACCTGCGAAGCAGCGTCGGCCTCCGCGGCTACGCCCAGGTGGACCCCAAGGTGGAGTACAAGCGGGAGGGGATGCGGACGTTCGACCTGATGTGGAAGGCGATCGACGAGCGGGTGGTGGACATCGTCTACCGGATCGAGCAGGTCGAGGAGCCGGAGGTGAAGAGCGCCTTCCGCGAGACCGCCGCGATCCACGCCGAGGCCCCGTCGGCCGCGGCCCTGGCCGCCCCGCAGGCCGAGCCGCAGGCCCAGCAGGCCGCCTCCGACTCGCGCGGCGAGCCGGTGAACCTCGAGCCGATCCGCAACCTCGGCGCGAAGGTCGGCCGCAACGACCCCTGCCCGTGCGGCAGCGGCAGGAAGTTCAAGAACTGCTGCGCGAAGTCGAGCGGCGTGGCCGCGGGCTAGCCCTGCCGGGCGGCCTTCCCGCCTCCGTTCAGGACCGATGCTGCTCGACTTTCTCTACCTTCTCGCCGCCCTGCTCGCGCTCCCCTGGGTGGCGTGGCGCAGGCTTTCCGGCGGCCGGCCCGTGGCCGCACTGTGGACGCGGTTCACCGGCGCGATCGCGCCGCTGCCGGATGCGCACGCACCGCGTGTCTGGCTGCACGGCGTGAGCGTGGGCGAGGTGCAGCTGCTGGCCGGCCTGGCGGCGGAACTCCGTCGGCAGGCCGAGGCCGCCGGGCGGCCGATCGACTGCGTGATCTCGAGTTCCACGACGACCGGCCTCGAGGTGGCCGCGAAACGGTTTGGCGCCGAGCGGACGTTTCCCTGCCCGCTCGACTTCACCTGGGC
>RFUD01000672.1 GCA_009923125.1 Planctomycetia bacterium | reverse complement strand
TTTCATGAGCGCTAGGCCTGGAGGGCCGGGTTTGCCGGAGCGGGCGGATGCCCGCCGAGCAACGGTCGGCAGGATGCCGAGCCGTCGCGTGAAGTCAGCCGGAGCCCGAAGCCTCCCGTGCTGGGAGTTTCATGAGCGCTAGGCCTGGAGGGCCGGGTTTGCCGGAGCGGGCGGATGCCCGCCGAGCGACGGTCGGCAGGATGCCGAGCCGTCGCGTGAAGGAAGTCAGCCGCTCGTCGCCGGCAGGTGGCGTTCGGGATGCTTCGGATCGTAGTCGAGCAGGTCGTAGAGTTCCTCGCGCGACTGCATGAGGTCGAGCAGCCCGGCCTGGGTGCCCTCGTCGGCGATCAGACCGAGGCCGGCCTCGATCGCCTTCATCGCCAGCCGCAGGAGCGTCACGGGGTAGAGAACGGCCGTGAAGCCGAGCGTGGCGAGATCATCGAGCGTGAGCAGCGGGCTCGTGCCGAACTCCGTCATGTTCGCGACCAGCGGCGTGCCGGAGAATTCACGCCCCACGCGGGCGAACTCGTCGCGTGTGGCGAGAGCCTCGGGGAACAGCCAGTCGGCGCCCGCCTCGCGGTAGGCGTGGAGCCGGGCGATGCACTCGTCGAGATCGGTGACGCCGCGGGCGTCGCTGCGACCGATGATCACCGTGGCGGGGTCGCGCCGCGCGGCGCACGCGGCCGTGACCTTCGCCGCCATCTCGTCGGTGCCGACGACCTGCTTGCCGGGCAGGTGACCGCACCGCTTGTCCCGTCGCTGGTCCTCGAGCTGGATCCCCGCGGCGCCGGCCTCCTCCAGCCGCCGCACGCAGTCGGCCACCTCGTCGGGGCCGCCGAAGCCGGTATCGGCGTCTACGACCACAGGAATCTCGACAGCCGACGCGAGCAGCCGCGTCTGGCTCACGAGCTGGTCGAGCGTCAGGATGCCGATGTCGGGCACGCCGAGGATGCCGGCCGAGAAAGCCGCGCCCGACAGGTAGATGGCCTCGAAACCCTCGCGTTCGATCAGCTTCGCGGCCAGGGCGATCGGGGCGCCCGGGATGGCGAA
>RFUD01000671.1 GCA_009923125.1 Planctomycetia bacterium | reverse complement strand
GACGACGGTGATTCGCTCGCCGTCGTGCAGGAAGTTGCGTGCCATGGGGGGTCCCTCGGGACTCGGGGTGGAAGGGGGCGGCCGGCCGCGCGGCCGGCGCCGTCAGCTCAGGGCCGCGTCAGTTGCTGCTGCGACCGATGGTGCGCCAGGTCACGGCCTTGCCGCTGAAGCTGTGCTTGCAGGAGAAGACCATGCCGTCGACCTCGGGCTCGACGTAGGACGCCATCTCCGGGCCGTTGGTGCCCTGCAGGTAGCCGTACTCCACCGCCTCCACGCCCGAACCGGCCGGCACCGTCAGGAACCAGTCGTTGTTGTCGGTCAGGAACTGCGTGCTCACCACCTGCGTGGTGCCGCGGTACGGGTTCACCGACGTGGTCGCCACGCCGCTGGGCACCACCAGCGTGGAGAACAGCGCCAGCGCCGTCATCTCGATTTCCGGCGGCACGATGACGACGTTCGGGTTCGTGCGCATCTGCTGGCCCGTGGTGTCGCGGACACGCAGCAGCAGGGTGCGCAGGGCCTGGAAGTTGTCGGTCGACAGTGCGCCGCTGATCTGATTGCTCTGGGTGAAGGAGCTGCCTTCAAAGGCCACCGTGCGGGTGGTGCCGAACAGCGGCGCGCCGTCGGCCATGTTGGCATTCGCCGACAGCAGGCCATAGATCACGGTGCATTCCAGATTCACCGCCGCGGCGGCGAACATGTCCGGCATGCGGTCGAAAGCGCCGAGATCGTCGTTGACGATGGCGGGATAGGACAGCGCGACGTTGCGGGCGTAGCGGATCAGGTTCCACTGCTCGCCGGACTCGCCCATCACGCCGTGCTCGATATTGCCGCCTTCGGCGAGCGCCCGCAGCGCCGGCGCAGCGCCGACTTCGATGGTGCGGGCGATCTTGAAGTCCGGCAGGTCGCGGCGGCGCGCCCAGATGGTGTAGTTCCGCTCCTCCATCGAATAGGCGTCGATCAGCCGCTTGCTCTGGGCATTGGCCAGCAGGTTCGGGAAGTCGCTGGTCGTGCCGGGCGCGCGAACGGCGAAGCCCTGCACCGGCAGGC
>RFUD01000068.1 GCA_009923125.1 Planctomycetia bacterium | reverse complement strand
GGAAGATGCCCGCAGCGGCCCACGACGCCGTGGCCCGGCCCACCTCCCGCGACACGACACGGACCCGCACGCCCCGGCCGGCAAGTTCGCGGGCGATCGACAGGCCGATCACCCCGCCGCCGACGATCAGGCAGTCGTCCATGGGGGGCACCGGCAGGATCACGCGTTGACCGGCACGTCCGGAACGTCGGCGACGTGGACCCACACGTGCACGTGTGGCGCGCCGCGGAAGTGCCATACGAATGCCGGTCCCTCGAGCCGCCAATTGTCCCACACGCCGTCGTCGCCGATGTCGCCCTGCCGGAAGAATGCGAGTCGGCAGCGGTCGAGGCCGCCCTGCTTCGCGAGGCAGCCGCGGACCTCGTCGCGATCGACCGTGCGGTAGGGCTCGAGCAGGATGCCGAGCACCCGTTCCAGTTCGGCACGTTGATCGGACGAGAGTTCGGAGACCGGGATGCCGGCCGCCGCGGCCGGGTCACGGAACCCGATCGCCGTCTCCTTCGGCAGGACGTCGACGAGGGCGAGGGACCGCTGACGGCCGTCGAGCATCGCGTACACGCCGTTGGCGGCGACCGCCTGGGGCCAGAACACGTTGCCGGCGTGCCCCCGCTCCTCGTTGAAGCCGCCCGCATCGTGGCCGTAGAAGATCGGGCCGCCGAAGGCCATGTGGTCGGCCGAGTCGCCGTCACACCGCAGCGTCATGTGGCGACCGGTGAGCAGGAATTGGAACTTCCCGCTGCCCGGATCGCCGATCAGCGCGATCGATTGCTCGTGGCCGAAGCCCCCCGTGTCGTCTTCGAGCTGTTTGTCGAACCGCTCGTGCCATGCAGGCTCGATCAGGCTCTCGAAGATTTCCCGCACGAGGTGCTGCTGATCCGGTGTGAAGAAGTCGCTCTTCACGAACGGCTCGCTGGCGTTCCAGTTGTTGCCCACGCGGGTGCGCAAGAGGCCGAACTTCGGATGGCGGAAGTCCCAGGGGAAGCAGACCTTGGCCCGCTGGGCGGGCGTCAGCGAGGCGTGGAGCCGGCCCGCGAGCGTCTCGGCGCCGGCGGCGGGGGCGTCGCCGCGGGCGACGCGGGACTGCGGCAGGGCGATGCACGGGACTGCGGCCGCGCCGGCGGCCAGAAGTCCCCGTCGGGTGAGGCGGCGGGAGGACTCGAGCATGGGGAAGTCTCCAGGACCCGTTCAGCGTACGGGATTCGTCCGCCTGCCGCCACGGTCAGGGCCGTCGCGATCGCGGCCGCGTCTGGCACCGCGGGCAGAAGAACGTCGAACGCTGGGACTGCACGATCCTCGTGATCGGCTCACCGCACGCCGTGCACGGCTGCTTGTCCCGGCCGTAGACGCGATGCCGGCGCTGGAATCGCCCGGCCCGGTTGTCGGCGGTGCGGTAGGTCTCGTCACCGATCGACGAGCCTTCGTGGCGCACCGCCTCCGCGAGCACGCGGCGCGTGGCCGTGGCGATCGATTCCCACGCCTCCGCCGACAGCCGGCGGCAGGGCGACCGCGGATCGATCCCCACGCGAAACAGGATTTCGGCCGCGTAGATGTTGCCGATGCCGGCGACGACCCGCTGGTCGAGGAGCGCGGGCTTGATGGCGCGGCGGGATCGGGAGAGCCGGGCGGCCAGGTCGGCCCCGGCGATCGCCAGGCCGTCCGGTCCGAGTTTCAGAGTCCCGCAGGCCGCCTCCAGCCCGACCGTGTCGTAGAGCGAGATCGTGCCCAGCCCCCGGCGGTCCCAGAACAGCACCCGGCGCGGGTGTTGCGATCCGGCGCGGCCGTGGTCCAACTCCAGCACGAGCCGCACGTGCTCGGCCGACGGCGGCTCCGCGATGAGCATCAGGCCCGTCATCCTCGGCTCGATGGCCAGCCACAGGACGTCGGCCGATCGGTCGTCGCCGACCAGTTCGAGCAGCACCCGCTTGCCCCGCCGCCGCACGGCCGCGAGGGTCCGGCCGCTGATCCGGCGGCGCAGTGTCGCCGGCGCCGGCGTGATGGCCAGCGGCCGGACGCGGCCGCGCGGAAACTCGACCGCGACGATTCGCCCGCCCACCGCGCCGGCCAGCCCGCGGCACATCGTCTCGACTTCGGGGAGTTCTGGCATCGCGATCGGTCCGGATGGTGGTCGGAACGTGTCAGGCTACAATCAATCGTGCGAGTCGAGCACGAAGTCCCCCGATGCAAGGATCCGTTGTCATGCCAGCCGCAGCCGCGGTGTCGAGCGTACCCGACGCTCTCGGACGATTCGGCAGGTTCGGCGGTCGCTACGTGCCGGAGACCCTGTCGGCCGCGCTCGACCAACTGGAGCGGGAGTACGCCCTGGCCCGGGCCGATCAGGCTTTCCAGGCCGAACTCGACGGCCTCCTGGCCGCGTTCGTCGGACGTCCCACCCCCCTGCTCTTCGCCAAGCGGCTGACGGAGTACGCCGGCGGTGCGCAGATCTATTTCAAACGCGAGGATCTGAGCCACACCGGCGCCCACAAGATCAACAACACACTCGGCCAGGGACTGCTGGCGATACGGATGGGCAAGCGGCGGATCATCGCCGAGACCGGCGCCGGCCAGCACGGCGTGGCCACGGCCACCGCCTGTGCCCGGTTCGGCCTCGAATGTGTGGTCTACATGGGGGCCGAGGATGTCCGCCGTCAGGCGCCGAACGTGCGCAACATGCGGTTCATGGGGGCCGAGGTGCGGCCCGTGAACACCGGCTCGCGGACGCTGCGCGACGCCATCAACGAGGCGATGCGTGACTGGATGGGGTCCGTCGACACCACGCACTACATCATCGGCTCGGTGGTGGGCCCGCACCCGTTTCCGCGGATCGTCCGCGACTTCCAGAGCGTGATCGGCCGCGAGACGGTCGAGCAGTGCCGCCGGCAGTTCGGCCGGCTGCCCGACGCCGTGGTGGCCTGCGTGGGCGGCGGCAGCAATGCGGCCGGCATGTTCCATCCCTTCGTCGATCATCCCGAGGTGCGGCTGGTGGGTGTCGAGGCGGGCGGCCGCTCCGGCCTGCCGGGCGACCATGCGGCCAGCCTGAGCTACGGCAGCCCCGGCATCCTCCACGGCTCGCTCAGCTACGTGCTTCAGGATCAGGACGGACAGACGGCCGACGTGCACTCGGTGTCGGCCGGACTCGACTACCCCGGCGTCGGCCCCGAGCACGCCTACTGGCATGACACGGGGCGCGTCGAGTACACGAGCGTCACCGATGCCGAGGCACTCGACGCGTTCGATCTCGTCGCCCGCCGCGAAGGCGTGTTGCCGGCGCTCGAGACCTCGCATGCCCTCGCCTGGGCGGCGAGCGAAGCGGCGAAGCGTCCCGCCAGCGAGATTCTCGTCGTCTGCCTGTCGGGCCGGGGCGACAAGGACGCCGCGGAGATCGCCCGTCTTCGGGGTCTGGCCGCCGACGGCAGCGGGGGGGCGCGATGACGCCACCGGACTCCGGCCCCACGCCACTGGCCCGACTCGAGGCCGCGTTCGCCGCGGCCCGGTCCGGAGGCCGCAAGGCGCTGGCGCCGTTCGTCACCGCCGGTGATCCCGATCCGACGACGAGCGTGGCGGTGCTCGAGGCGGTCGGCCGGGCCGGAGCGACGCTGTGCGAACTCGGCGTGCCCTACAGCGACCCGATCGCCGACGGCCCGGTGATCCAGGCTTCGTACACGCGGGCGCTGACGTCCGGGATCACGCTCGAACACGTGTTCTCGATCGCGCGGGAGGCCTCCTCCCGGGTGACGATGCCGATCCTCGCGATGGCGAGCTATTCGCTGATCTTTCGCCGCGGCATCGACCGGTTCGTCGCCGATGCGCGGGCGGCCGGCCTGGCCGGCTTCGTGGTGCCCGACCTGCCGCTCGAGGAGAGCGACGACCTCGACCATGCCTGCCGGACGGCGGGGCTGGCGCTGGTGCGGCTCGTGACGCCGACCACGCCTCCGGAGCGGGCCGAGGCGATCGCCCGCCGATCGACGGGGTTTCTGTACTGCGTTGCCGTGGCCGGCGTGACCGGGGCCCGCACGGAGCTTCCGCCAGGTCTTCTCGACCGGATCGCCTGGCTGCGCACGAAGACCGACGTGCCGATCCTCGTGGGGTTCGGCATCTCGTCGCCCGATCAGGTGCGGGCGGTGGCCGCCGTCGCCGACGGCGTGATCGTGGGGTCGGCGCTGGTGCGGCGGATCGCCGACTCCGCGACGGAGCGACCGGACGAGATGCTGGCCGCGGTTGAACGGTTCACCGGCGAACTGGCGGCGGCCTGCGGCTGACGACGGCCGGGCCGAGTCCGCGTCAGTCCAGCAGCTGGGCGGTCCATGCGGGATGAAACCCCGCGGCATCCACGGGGATACCGGCGGCGACGACGGCCTCCACGAGACGGTCCGGGGGCGCGACCGCGGGATCGATTCTGGCTTCGGCGTGGTCGAGATCGACTGCCCGGCCAGAACCCGCGACGGACCGTAGGGCGTCGGCCGCGTCGTCGGCACGACCGCGGGAGGTGACGCGAAACGTGAACCGCCGCCCCGGGGCCAGCGTCCTGACGTCGGCTCCGCCCGCGGCGGCGATCCGGCCCGCGGCGAGCACGGCCACGTGCGTGAAGCAGGAGGGCACGTCGCCATCGTCGATGGCCGCGAGCACGGTCCTCCCCATGAGGTGAGCGTCGTGGATGAGCGACTCCGTCGCCGCTCGCCCGGCGGGATCGAGCGCCGCGAAGGGGTCGTCGAGGAGGAGGACCTGCGGATCGTGGAGCAGCGCGCGTGCCAGCAGGAGCCTGCGGCCGTCCCCGGCGGGGAGCGTGTCGATGGGGTCGGTGGTTCGGTGCCGCAGGCCGCCCAGTTCGAGCGCCTGGGTGACGGCGTTGCGGAGCGGCTGCGGCCTGGCCTCCCTGCCGGGTCGGCGAGTTTCTCGAGTTGGCGGCCGCCTCGCGCCGCACCGAGCGGTCCGCGACGAGGATATCGCCTCCGGCCAGCGGGAGTGCCGCCGCCGCGGCCGCGAGCAGTGTCGATTTGCCGCTGCCGGTCCGGCCGATCAGGGCGACCGCATGGCCCGCCGCCGCCTCCAGCGAAACGCCGTCGATCACCCGCTGGTCGCCGAGCACCAGCGCCGTGTCCCGGAAGCCGATCATGATCCGATGGCGTGGCGGGCGAGCCGCGCCGCGGTCATCGCGATCGACACCAGCAGCCCCTGCGCCTTGTTGAGCGTCTCCTGGAGTTCACTCGCGGGGACGCTGTCGGCCACGATGCCGGCCCCGGACTGCACGAACGCGCGATCGCCGGTCACGACGATCGTGCGCAGCGCGATGCAGGTGTCCATCGCGCCGCCGAAGTCGATGTAGCCGACCGCGCCGGCGTAGGGACCCCGCCGCACGGGTTCGAGCTCGTCGATGATCTCCATGGCGCGGATCTTCGGTGCGCCCGACACGGTGCCCGCCGGGAGGCAGGCCCGCAGCGCGTCGAACGCGGTCATGCCCTCCGCCAACCGGCCGGTGACGTTGCTCGTGAGGTGCATGACGTGGCTGTACCGCTCGATCGTCATCACGTCGCTCAAGCGCACCGACCCGATCCGCGCCACGCGGCCCACGTCGTTGCGGCCGAGGTCGATGAGCATCACGTGTTCCGCCCGTTCCTTCGGGTCGGCGAGCAGCGATTCGGCGAGGTGGCGATCCTCGTCGGGGGTCGCGCCGCGCGGCCGGGTGCCGGCCAGCGGCCGGACCGTGATCTCCCCGTCCACGACCCGTACCATGATCTCGGGCGAACTGCCGACGAGCGTCACGCCCGGGGTGCGCAGGTAGAACATGAAGGGGCTGGGGTTGACCACCCGCAGGGTGCGGTACAGTTCGAGCGCCGGCCCCTGGAACGGAACGTCGATCCGGCGGCTGAGGACCACCTGGAACACGTCGCCGGCCCGGATGTATTCGATCGCCCGCTCCACGGCGGCGACGAAGGCGGCGGGCGAAAACGTCGAGTTCGCCGCTGTCGCGGCCAGGCTCTCCGGGTCGGGCCGCGGCCCGATGTCGGACGGTGGGGGCCAGTCATGCGGTCGCGAGAGCAGCTCGATCGTGGCGTCGATCCGGCGACAGGCCTCCGCACGCGCGCGGGCGATTCCGGCCGGCGAGGCGTCGTCGATCCTGGCCAGGGCGACCACGACGAGCGACTTGGTGACGTTGTCGAACACCACGAGCCTGTCGTACAGCGCGAAGCTCATGTCGGGCAGCCCGAGGTCGTCCGGCGGCGGCTCCGGCAGACGCTCGGCGTAGCGGACGGAGTCGTAGGCGGCGAACCCCACCGCCCCGCTCGTGAAGGGTGGCAGTTCCGGCAGGCGGACCGGACGGAACTCCGCCATCCGGCGCTCCAACTCGGCGAGGGGATCGGGGCATGCGAACGTCTCCACCGTGCCGCCACGTGTGACCCGCACCTGCGTGCCGCGCGCCTCGAACCGCATGAACGGATCGGCGCCGAGGAAGCTGTAGCGGCCGACTTTCTCGCCGCCGACGACGCTCTCGAACAGGCAGCCGCCATCGCCCGCATCGATCCTCGCGAAGGCGGAGAGGGGCGTGAGTCCGTCGGCGAACAGCCGCCGATACACCGGCACGAGCCCGCCCGTGCCCGCCAGGTCGGCAAACCGGTCGGCGTCGGGAAGGTGCGTCATCGTGGACGGGCGTGGGAGGGGGGCGTCCATGGCGGACGGCCCGGAGACTTCTCCCAAGAGACTAGCCATCGGCCGACTGGGCAACAATGACCGCGTTGCGGCGGCGGCGAGCGGATGGGAGGAATGTTCCGTCTTCACGGCCTGCTATGATTGCGAGGGTGGGCGGGCTGCGGTCGATCCGAGCCGCCGCCGTGCCGCGTTTTCTCCGACGAGCATCCGCATGAAGTGCCAGCATTGCGACAAGCAGGCGGTGTTCCACATCACGGAACTCGAGAGCGGCGCCGTGCGGGAACTGCACCTCTGCGAGGACCACGCACGCAGCTACCTCAACCAGTCGGAGGCGGCGGCGGAGGGCGAGAGCGAGGAAGAGTCGGCCTCGAAGCCCGCCGGCGGCCCCTTGGCCGTGGGGCAGACGGCGGACGAACTGGCCCTGCTCGACCAGCGGGCCTGCGACATGTGCGGCATCACGTTCTTCGAGTTTCGTAACCAGGGCCGGCTCGGCTGCCCGCACGACTACGTCCAGTTCGAGAAGGAACTCGAACCGCTGATCGCCAACATCCACGGGGCCACCGAGCACACCGGTCGCCGGCCGTCGCGCGGCGCGAGCGGGCTCCCGGAGGCCACCGCCGACCTGACCGGCGTGATCGGGCTGCGGAAGCAGATGAAGGAGTCGATCTCCCGCGAGGACTACGAACAGGCCCGCGACCAGCGCGATGCCATCCGGGCCATCGAGGACCGCTGGCTCGGTGCCGGCCCCGCCGGCAAGGAGAACCCGTGAAACTCGACGCACTCGCGCAATCGATCGGTGAGTGGCTGCGCGGCACCGGCCCGGAGTCCGACATCGTGATGAGCAGTCGCGTGCGGCTGGCGCGCAACGTCGCCCACTATCCCTTCGTCAGCCGTGCTTCGGAGCAGGATCGGGCCGACGTGGAGCGATTTCTGCGCGAGCGGATCGCGGGCACACCGCTCGGCCAGGGGCTCGAGTACATCGACGTCGGCCGGCTGGAGGAGATCGACCGCCAGTTCCTCGTCGAGCGGCAGTTGATCAGCCGGGAACACGCCGAGGCCCAGGGGGCGCGGGGCGTGGCGATCGACCGCATGGAGCAGGTGAGCCTGATGATCAACGAGGAGGATCACCTGCGCATCCAGTGCATGCACAGCGGGCTCGACCTGAAGGGGGCGTGGGACCAGATCCGAGCCGTGGACGACCAGATCGAGAAGGTCGTGCCCTACGCCTTCCATCCGCGGTACGGCTATCTCACGGCCTGCCCCACCAACGTCGGCACCGGCATCCGCGTCAGCGTCATGCTCCATCTCCCCGCGCTCGTGATCACGCGGCAGATCGACAAGGTGTTCCGCAGCCTGCACAAGATCTCGCTGGCCGTGCGCGGGCTGTACGGCGAGGGGTCGCAGGCCATGGGGGATTTCTACCAGATCTCCAACCAGACCACGCTCGGCCGCAGCGAGGAGCAACTCGTCGAGCAGGTGGGGGACGTCGTGCCCGTGCTGATCGACTACGAGCGGCGGGCCCGCGAGTTTCTCGTGCGCGAGACGCAGCAGAACGTGCACGACCAGGTGAGCCGCGCCTACGGCATCCTCCGGACGGCCCAGACGATCAGCGCCGAGGAGACGATGCAGCTCCTGTCGCGCGTGCGCATGGGTGTGCTCTTGGGCCTGATCGGCGACGTGAAGATCGCCGACATCAACTCGCTGCTGGTGCGGACGCAGCCCGCCCACCTGCAGAAGCTCCGGGGCATCGAGCTCGACACGAACGACCGCAACATCGAGCGGGCCCGCTATCTGCGGCAGCATTTCGAGGGCGGGCCGGGGGCCCCCTCGAGCGTCAACTGAAACGGCCCGCAGCCACGCCCCGCCGGGCCGTGCACGGCGTGTGGGCGGCCGCCGCGTCGGGGATCGGGCCGGTTCGCGATTGGGCCTGGCTCAGGCGAGTTTCGCCCGCAGTGCCCGGACGACCGGAGGGGGCACGAATTGCAGCAGGGCAGCGTCGTCGGCGAGCGGCGTGATCTGCTTCAACAGGGACGACGAAATGTGGCTGTACTGGGCGTCGGCCATCAGGAACACGGTTTCGACCGCCGGGTCGAGCTTGCGGTTGGCGAGCGTCATGGTGAACTCCGCCTCGATGTCGGTCAGGGAGCGGACGCCGCGGAGGAGCACGTGAGCCCCCTGGGCCTGCACGAAGGCCACCGACAGTCCGCTGAACAGCTCGACCCGCACGTTGGCGAGGTGGGCCACCGAGGCGCGGACGAGGGCGACCCGCTCCTCGAGCGAAAACATCGGCTGCTTGTCGGGGTTGATGCCCACGCCGACGACGATCGTCTCGAAAATCCGGGCGGCCCTGCCGATCACGTCGAGATGGCCGAGCGTGATCGGGTCGA
>RFUD01000670.1 GCA_009923125.1 Planctomycetia bacterium | reverse complement strand
GATCGAGCAGATCCGCGTCGACATCTGCTACCACGACGTGCCGGTCGTGATCGTGGGCACGGGCAGCGGCCTCTCCTACGCGTCGCTCGGACCCACGCACCACTCCTGCGAAGACGTCGGCATCCTGCGGTGTTTCCCGAACCTCACGATCCTCTGTCCCGCTGACGCGATGGAAGTCGGCCCGGCGATCGAGGCAGCGCTCTCGTGCCCTGGGCCGGTCTACATCAGGCTTGGCAAGAAGGGGGAGCCGACGATCCACGAGCAACCGCCGCGATTCGAGGTGGGCCGCGGGCTCGTGATGCGGGAGGGCAACGACGTCTGCCTCCTCGGCATGGGCACGATGACGGCCGTCGCCCTCGACGCGGCGAAACTCCTTGAATCCCAGGGCATCTCGGCCCGGGTCGTGAGCATGCAGACGGTGAAGCCGCTCGACGAGCAACTGCTCGCAGAGAGCTTCGACCGGTTTGCCGTGGTGGCCGTGGTCGAGGAGCACAGCGTGATCGGCGGCCTCGGCAGCGGAGTTGCCGAATGGCTCGCCCGCAGCGGCCCCCGGCGCGGCGTGCTCGAGGCGATCGGCACGCCCGACGCCTTCATCTCCGAGGCCGGCAGCCAGCAGTGGATGCGGGAGCGGTGCGGCCTGACGCCGCAGGCCGTGGCCGAGCGGATCGTCCGCCGCTTCCAGGCAGCCGGATGATCGGCGTCGACTTCGACAACACGATCGTCTGCTACGACGAAGTCTTCCAGCGGGTTGCCCTGGAACAGGGGCTGGTGCCGCCGCACGCCGCGACATCGAAAACGGCGATCCGCGATCACCTGCGGTCCATGGGCCAGGAAGACGGCTGGACAGAACTGCAGGGTACCGTGTACGGCCCGCGGATGATCGACGCCGCCCCTTTCCCCGGCGTGCTGGAGTTTTTCGCCGCGTGCCGGACCGCAGGGCAAGCCGTCGCGATCGTCAGCCATCGCACGCGGTTTCCATATCTGGGCGAACGGCACGACCTCCATGCGGCGGCTCGCGACTGGCTGGCAAGGCACGGGTTTCACGACGCC
>RFUD01000669.1 GCA_009923125.1 Planctomycetia bacterium | reverse complement strand
CCTCCCTCCGGGAAAGCGCCTTCTGGACGCTGTTCTGGTCGGCCCTCGCCTTCACGTTCAACGCCATCGTCTGGTGGTGGCTCGGCGGCAAGGCGGCGCTGGAGTTCCTCACCGGCTATCTCGTCGAGTGGTCGCTGTCGATGGACAACGTGTTCGTGTTCGCCGTGGTGTTCGCCTACTTCGGGGTGCCGCTCAAGTATCAGTACCGGGTGCTCTTCTGGGGCATCCTCGGGGCGGTCCTGATGCGGCTCACGTTCGTGCTGCTCGGGGCCGAACTCGTCGAGCGGTACAAGTGGATCATGTGGTTCTTCGGCGGATTCCTCCTGTACACCGGCATCAAGCTCGCGTTCGGCGACGAGGAGCACGATGCGGGTGACAACGCGATGATCCGGTTCTTCAAGCGGATCATCCCGCTCTCCAGCCAGTCGGCCGGCGACAAGTTTTTCGTCCGGGAGAACGGCCGCTGGATGGCCACGCCCCTGTTTCTCGTGCTGCTCGTGGTCGAGAGCACCGACGTGCTGTTCGCGGTGGACAGCGTGCCGGCGATCCTCGGCGTCGTGGAGAAGGGCACGCCCTACATGCGGTTCATCGCCTTCACGTCGAACGTGTTCGCGATCCTCGGCCTGCGGGCCCTCTACTTCCTGCTCGCCGGCGTGATGGACCTGTTTCGGTTCCTCAACTACGGGCTGTCGGCCGTGCTGATCTTCGTGGGCGCGAAGATGCTCGCCGAGGCCGCGCGGCACACCGAATGGCTGGCGGCCTGGGGCGGCTGGGACGCCCACGCGAAGGGGCATCTCGTGCACCCCGCCGTGTCGCTGCTGGTGATCGTGACCCTGATCGGCACGAGCGTCGCGGCCTCGCTGATGTTCCCCGAGCGGAAGGACGGGGCCGAGATCGCCGGCGGCGACTCCAAGCCGCCCCATGCGTGACGGCGCCGGCCGGCTACAATGAGGTCATGGCAGCCGTCACGGATTTCTCGCTCGGCACGGTGGAGGTGGCGCTCACGCCGCAGGCGCGGTTCGAGGAGTACCTCCGCGCCCGAGGCAAGAA
>RFUD01000668.1 GCA_009923125.1 Planctomycetia bacterium | reverse complement strand
GTGGATGTCGATCGCGGGCAGCTCGTCGGGTGACGATTGAAAGACGTCGCGGTCGTCATGCGCCTGCACGAGTTCGCCCCAGTCGGCGGGCGGCCCGCGAGCGGGCGAGATCGGTGGCGGTTCGAGCGGTTCGCCGAGGTGTGTCAGGATTTTCCGGATCGGCCCGGGCTCCGTGATGAACGCGATCAGCCGGATGTCGCCGCCGCACGCCGGGCACTGGAGCGGAAACTCTTCCCCCACCCGCGCCATCAGCTTGGCCCAGGCAATCCGGGATGTGTCGTGGGAACGAGGCGTTGCATGGGTGCCGCAGCAATCATCGTGCCCAGCGTGGGCGTGCCCGCCGGTCGCCGCATCCCGCCGCTTGCCGACATTCCCGACGGCGAGCGCCGTGACGGCCGAGCGCAGCGGGTGGTTCGGCGCAAAGAACTCAAACGGCGCGAGTTCGATGACGCCGTTGGCCCCCGGCTGCGTCGACTTTCGCTTCCGCCCCGGGCCGACCCAGTTGGCCGCCTTGTGTCGGGGCATCACGTAGCGGATGCGAGCGATGCGGCCGTCGGCGCCGCGGATCACCGAGAGTCGCTCGAGTGCGAAGGGCGGCCGGGCGCAATACCGCAGGAGATGCTCGAGCGACTGAAAATAGCTTGGCACGTCGCGGTCGAGGAGGGTGATCCGCACACTCGCGTCGATCGAAAACCCGCTGTTCTCCCAGGCGAGCATGTCGGCGGCGGCCGCGTCGTCGAGCAGGCCGACCAACTCCGCGTCGAGCCAGGCCAGGAACGCCGCCTGCTCCGCATCTTTTGGCCGTTCCTCCGACTCTGGCGGCATCTCCCCCTTCGCGATCACGCGATGCACCCGCTGGAGCAGGGCCGTGGTGGCGGCGTCCGTCCACGCCACCTCGGCGAACTCGAGCGTGACATCGCCGCTGGCGGTCGCGGCGTCGTGACAGCCGAGGCAATTCGCGGCGAGGAAGGCTCGCGCCTGCTCGGGGAGCGGCTCGGCAGCGGCTCCCACGACGCCGGTCGCCGCGGCCATACAGCCGATCGCCAACAAG
>RFUD01000667.1 GCA_009923125.1 Planctomycetia bacterium | reverse complement strand
ACGCCCGCCGGGCCATCCATGGCCCCGGCGGGCTTGTCGCGGGCGGAGTGCAAGCCGAGGTTGCCCTCGCCCGCGGGGCTCGGCCTCCAGCCGAGGCCCGCACAAGCCGGAGCAGGCCCAAAGGGATGCGTCGGCGCGATCTTTTGATTCCGCCGACGGCGCAGACTACACTTGAGTGAGCGGCCGCCAGAGGGACTCTCGCCGCCTGCCAAGGAGTGCCATCGGGTGCCACACATGCTTGCCTTCATGGGCCTGGGAACGGTCGAACTGATCATCGTGGCCGGCGTGATCCTGCTCCTGTTCGGCTCGCGGCTGCCCCGCGTGATGCGGTCGCTCGGCGAGGGAATCGTCGAATTCAAGCGCGGCGTGCAGGGGATCGAGGACGAGGGAGCCGCGCCGCGTGGCGACGGTCCCCGCTAGGGTTCCGCGAGATCCGGAGAGGCAACGCCGCATGTTCGGGCTCGGGCCGGTCGAGGTCGTCGTGATCGGCGCGATTGCCGTGATGCTCTACGGCAAGCGGTTGCCGGAAGTGGGCCGTTCGGTGGGCCAGACGATCAGCGAGCTGCGCAAGCAGATGACGTCGCTTTCGCGGGAGATGGATCTCGCAAACACGCTCGACGACGCCTCCGCGCGCCGCACGTCGCGGCGGATCGGCGCCACCGACGACGGCCCCCAGGCGACGGGGCCGCGGTTCGAGCCGCCGGCCCCCGCCGAGGAAACCGCGGCGTCGTAGCGACGCACGCGGAACGCCTGCCGTTGGGTGCGGGCACGCTCGCGAAGATTGAAGCCGCGCGGCGGATTCGTCCCTGACGATCGCGAATTGGTCCCCGCGCGCCCGATTCGTCCCTGCCCGTGCCCGATTCGTCACTTTGCGAGTCTGGTCGCGTCCGGATCTCGAACCGCCTCCCGCCTTTGCCCACAGCGGGGCGCCGGCTCTCCGGTGGAGCCGAACGCCTTCCGCGTCGCGCCCTGTATCGGCACCTGTTCCAGGAGACACGCTCATGACCTGTTCCCCACCGCCCCCCTGCCCCGCACGCGCCGCCGCCGGCCCG
>RFUD01000666.1 GCA_009923125.1 Planctomycetia bacterium | reverse complement strand
CTCACGGAGAAAGTGGGCGGTCCGAGCGTGTATCCACCCGTGCCGAAGAACGTGCTCGACTTCAATTACGTGCAGATCGCCTGGCCGGAGGCCGCGGGCCCCGACCGCTACCGCCGGTCGCTCTACACGTTTCGCCGCCGGTCGATGCCTGATCCGGCGCTCGGCAACTTTGACGCACCCACGGGAGACATCTCGTGCGCCCGCCGGCTGCGCAGCAACACGCCGCTGGCGGCCCTCACGGGGCTCAATGAGCCGATCTTCGTCGAGGCGGCCCGGGGCCTGGCGCTCCGTGTGCTCAAGGAGGGAGGGGCCGATGACGGAGCCAGAGTGGACCGGGCGTTTTTCCTCTGCACGGCCCGCAGGCCCACGGACGAGGAGAAGCGGGAACTGCTCGCCTTCCTCGCGGCCCAGCGGCGGCGGCTGGCCGACGGCTGGCTCGACCCGCGCGAGATCGCCTCGGGCGACCCCGACAAGTTCCCCGCCCTGCCGGCCGGCACGACTCCGCAGGACGCAGCTGCATGGACGCTCGTCTCACGGGTGTTGTTGAACCTTGACGAAACCGTGACCAAGAACTGACTCCGCCACAGAGGTGCTTCATGATCGGCGATCGCCACATCCACGAGGCCCGGGCGCGGCTCCTTTCGCGCCGCTGGTTCTTCGGCGACTGCGGCATCGGCCTGGCGGGCATCGCCGCCGGGGCGCTCGCCGCCCGTGAGTCGGTGGCCGGCCTCGCGCCCCCCTCGCCGTTGGCCGTGAAGCAACCGCACTACGCGCCCAAGGCGAAGCGGGTCGTCTACATGTTCCAGGCCGGGGCCCCGAGCCATCTCGAGCTCTTCGACTGGAAGCCGGAGCTCGCCAAGAACGACGGCAAGCTGCCCCCGGCCGATCTCTTGAAGGGCTACCGCGCCGCCTTCATCAATCCGAATTCCGCGCTCCTCGGTCCCAAGTACAAGTTTCAGCCCTACGGCAAGGCCGGCATCGAGATGAGCGAACTCGTGCCGCAGATTGGCGGCATCGCCGACGATATCTGCCTCATCCGCTCGATGCAGACCGACGCCGTGAACCACGC
>RFUD01000665.1 GCA_009923125.1 Planctomycetia bacterium | reverse complement strand
GAGCGGCCGGCGGGCGCGGCGAACCTCCGGCTCGACCCCGAGTTTGCCGGGATTCTGACGGCCGATCCGCTGCTCATGGAGGTGGAGGGGGCCAAAGTGATCCGGCTCGACGCCGGCCTCGAAGCGACGTCCGACGAGCCCGTCAGGCTGCTCGTGCTCGGCATCGCCTCATCCGCGCTGCAGGACGGCTCTGCCGCCGATCGCAAGCGGGCCGAGACGATCGCCCGCAACCGGGCCTATGCCCACATCGTGGCCGAAAAGACGGGGCTGACCGTAGCCCGCTCGGAGACGATCGGCAAAAAGACGACCGTGACGATCGAGGAAGACGGCCGCGAAACGGGCACGAGCGTGGCGGAGTATCTGGAATCCACGCAGGCGGGCGTGAAGGGGATGACGAAGGGCTTTCCGATCGTGGGCCGGTGGACGAGCCCCGACGGCACGCTCTTGTATGTCGCAGTCGGCGGAATCGTCCAGCCGTCGCCGGCCGAGTGAACCGCCTACAATGCGGAGGCCTCCAGGAGCTTCCGCCATGCAGCCGGCCAACGCCGCCCCCGCTCATCTCCCAAAAACCCTCGCCGAACTGCGGGCCGCCGGCTGGCGGAGCCGCACCGTCAAGGAGGAGGTCCGCGAGAATTTTCTGCGGATGCTCGCGAGCGGCGAGGAGCTCTTTCCGGGAATCGTCGGCTACGACGACACCGTGATCCCCGAGATCAACGTGGCCCTCCTCGCCGGGCACGACATGCTGTTCCTCGGCGAGAAGGGACAGGCGAAGAGCCGCCTGATGCGGCAGCTCGTGCGGTTCCTCGACGAATTCGTGCCGTATCTCGACGACCCGGCGATCCCGTTCCACGACGATCCGTTCAACCCGATCACCCGCGTGGGCAAGCAACTCGTCGCGACGCGCGATCCCGCGCAGGTGCCGATCGCCTGGTGGCCCCGCGAGGAACGCTACGCCGAGCGGCTGGCTCCCGGCACGAAGTTCGCCGACATCATCGGCGAGATCGATCCGGCCAAGCTCGCCGGCGGCACGAGCATGGCGAGCGAGGAGGCCCTCCACTTCGGCCTCATTCCCCGGATGC
>RFUD01000664.1 GCA_009923125.1 Planctomycetia bacterium | reverse complement strand
ACCCGCGGGAGCCGGCCCAACTGCTTCCCCACCGCCACGACGTCGAACGCCGAGAGCCAGGTTTTCCCAAGGCCCGTGGCCACGGCGACGAGGGCTTTGGAGTAGCCCTGCTCGCGGATGCGGGCGAGGGACGCGAGGGCGGCGACCTGCCAGGGCCGCGGACGGATCTCGCCAATCGCAGCAGCCGCATCGTCGGCCCGCTCGGCGCCGCGATCCCATGCCCGCCGGAGTTCGGCCGCGGGGGCGGCCCGGGCGGCATACCGCTCGACCACGTCGGCCGAAAGTGGCGTGGCCTGCTGCCAGAGGTCATCGAACGCGGCGATGAGTTCGCGGTCGAGGGCGTCCGAGCCCGACGTCTCACCGACGAGGTTCCACTCCACGCCCGACTCGAGCGCTGCCCGCGAGAGGTTGCTCGACCCCACCACGACGATCCCGCCCGACGAGTCGGCGATCCGCCATGCCTTCGGGTGAAACGAGTCGGGCCGCCCGCGGAGCTTTTCCAGTTCGACGAGCCGGGCCTCGAATGCGGCCCCGGAGCTTTCCATCCAGCCGACGAGCAACCGCAGGGCCTCAGGCGACGTGATCCCGAGGTAATCGCCCACGAGCAGCCGGATCCGGGCGCCCGCGGCGATCGCACTGAAAAGCCCCTCGCGAACGTGGTCGAGCCCAGAGGTCTGGACGAACGACGCGAGCAGGTCGATCTCGCTCGCGCCCGGGAGCCGGTCGGCGAGCCTGGGCCACAAGGGGCGGTCTGGGCCGGTGGTGAGCGAGAAATCGGAGCCCGGTGGGCCCGTCACCTCGTGACGGGCACGTGCCCGTTGCGAGGCAACGGGCCCACTGTTTGCCAGGTAGTTCCCCTTCTCCGGGATCACATGTCGCACGCCGCCGCGGGGGTCGGGCATGTCGCCGGCATACCGCGGGATCACGTGCACATGCACATGCGGCACGGTCTGACCGGCGGCAGCCCCGGCGTTGAAGCCCACGTTGTAGCCATCAGGCTTCGGATCGAGCCGCTCATCCAGCAGCCGTTTCACCTCGCCCACGAGTTCCATCACCGCCGCCTGCTCCGCGGCCGTGCA
>RFUD01000663.1 GCA_009923125.1 Planctomycetia bacterium | reverse complement strand
GTTCAGGTGGGCTAAGCAGTGGCGAAACGCAAGTTGCCGATTCTCAAGCCGACGGAAGTCGTGACGAGACTCGTTTCGCCCGGCTTTGAAGAGGTTCGTCAAAAAGGTTCGCACAAGCAGTTCCGTCACGCGGACGGCCGTTGCACGACGGTTCCATTTCACAAGGGCCGTGACGTTTCCCCGATCCTGTTGCGGCAGATTGCCCGCGACATCCAGCTCACCGCCGAGGAACTCGTCGATGCCTGATGGGCGCCGCACAGAGGTCCTGCGTTATCGCAGTCTGCTGGTTCGCATGAGCGGACGAGGAGTGGCCGCGATGGCGCCAGGCACGAGGATTCTCTAAGACCTGGATCAAGATTTGGGGAGGGGGTCAACCTGACGACGTTATTGGGGGTGGCGCCTCACGATAAACCGAACGGTCACAGCGTGAGGCGGTCCTGCCGATCAAGAGCACCGCTTGAAAATGCCGGAGGAGGGACTTGAACCCACACGCCCTTGCGGGCAACGGATTTTGAGTCCGCCGCGTCTGCCATTCCGCCACTCCGGCTCGTGAGAGGCGTTGCGATCGTCCGAGATTACGGTCCGCCACCGCGATTTGCCAGCACCGGGCTCCGCCGCGGCCCGGCACGCATGGTAGGGTTTTCCCACACCCTCACCCCGGCCCAGATCGGCCCCCGGTGCAGCCATGCAAGTGCTGGTCTTCGAAGACGACGCCGTCGAGCGACTCGGTGTGCTCGTCGCCGCCCGGCCGGCCTGCGACCTGACGATCGGGGCGACGACCCTGCATGACGCGCTCGCCGGCATGGGAAGCGTGCGGCGGCTGCCGCGGCCGCACCTGGCACGCTACCTCGCGGCCCTCGGCCGCAGCCGCGTGCCGTTGTGGGGAGGCACGGTCGATCCCGTGGCTCCGGCCGCGGCGTCCCGGCACGGCGCGGTCGCCCTCGTCGTCAACGCGCGGACAGTGCCGAGCCGCGACAACCTCGTCGCCCTCCGCGAGCTCGTCGAGGCCGGCCGACGCGTGGTCGTGCGCGACGGCGCGACGATCACGGCGGCCGTCTTGCACCTCGCCGCTGACGGCA
>RFUD01000662.1 GCA_009923125.1 Planctomycetia bacterium | reverse complement strand
GGCGGCCACCTGCTCGGGCCGGTTGGCGAGGATGTCGGCCGTCTCGGCCATGAAGTGCACGCCGCAGAACACGATCGCCTCGCAGCCGGCCCGCTCCGCCGCCGACTTCGAGAGCTGGTAGCTGTCCCCCTGGAAGTCGGCGTGGGCGATCACGCCGTCCTGCTGGTAGTGATGCCCGAGGATCACGAGCCGCTCCTCCATGCGCCGCCGCACGTCCTCGATGCGGGCGGAGAGTTCGGCGTCCTCGAGGCCGCGGTAGTCGGGGAAAGGCGCGGCGGGCGGCAGCGGTGCGGCGGCGGTGCTCATCGGGAAAAGTATAGGTCGCGGTGCGGGTGCCGTGTCCGACCGCTATACTGCCGCCGCGGCGGGCCGGCGGCGGCCGACGTCGATCTCCCATTCCCAGGCAACGGAAGGACTACGGGGCGACATGGCGCGAAAAGTGGTGAATCGCAAGGAACTCAGGGCCCAGAACGACGCGGCGGAAGCCCGCGCGAAGACGACCAAGAAGGCCGCCAAGGAAAAACCGGCCAAGGAGAAGAAGGAAAAGGTCGCCAAGGAGCCCAAGAAGGCCGCCGCCAAGAAGACGACCCGCAAAAAGACCGCCAAAGAGGTGCGCATGAAGGCCTACTGGGGCATCTTCAGCCCGTCGCTCAAGCGGCTCGCCCTGTTCGAGTACGCCGACAAGAAGGCGGCCGAGAAGAAGGCGGCCGACCTCACCGCCTCCTCGCGGTCCCAGCACTTCGTGCAGTTGGTCAAGGAAGCGATCACGGAGTGAATGGGCTCATGCTCGGGGCGAATGTGCTCATGCTCGGAGTCGGTCCATGATGGCTGGTGAGAGGCCGTCGCCATGGCGACGGTTGGTGATCTCCGTACTCGTGGGCCTCGCAGCCGCGGGCTGCGGTGGCACGACGAAGAAGCCCAGGGCGGGTGGCGCTGGCAGTGCAGCGGGCGAGAAACTGC
This sequence comes from Planctomycetia bacterium, assembly GCA_009923125.1. GTDB lineage: Bacteria > Planctomycetota > Planctomycetia > Pirellulales > UBA1268 > RGVT01. The sequence continues at coordinate 120 of RFUD01000662.1, read as the reverse complement.
CGGCCGTCGACCTCGACACGGCGCTCGCCGTCGACGACGGCCGGATCGCGGTCGCGTCTCCCGCCGGCTGGACGCGGCTGCCCCGCTCGAAGGACTGCCTCGTCAAGTATCAGCCGGGGC
>RFUD01000661.1 GCA_009923125.1 Planctomycetia bacterium | reverse complement strand
CTCGTGCTCGACCGGCCCAGTCTGGTGCCCTCGCCCGGCGGCGTGCAGTTCGAGTCGGGGCCGATCGCCTGGCTCGCCGACAACCAGATCAAGGGCATCTCTCCGCGGCCCGCGCTCACGGTGCATGCGTCGGCGGAGTTCAGCCGGGAGCGGTTCGACGCCCCGGCGGACGACGTCGCCCGGACGCTCCGCGAACTCGCCGCGCCGTGGATCGGCGAGGCGGCCGTGATCGAGCAGTCGCTCCAGCGCTGGAAGTACGCGCTGCCCACGACGCTGCTCGACGTGCCGTTCGTCGCCGCGACAGCGGCTCCGCCGATCGTCTGCTGCGGCGACGCGTTCGCCGGGCCGAAGGTAGAGGGCGCGGCCCGGAGCGGCATGGCGGCCGGCCGCTGGCTCGCGGGCGTGCTCGATCCGGCGTGAAAAAAACGCCTGCACCGCACTTGCACGGACACTCGTGGGATGCGGATGATGTTTCCTCCCGCGCCTCATTCTCCGGAGACCCCGACCATGGCGACCATCACCGGCCCGAGCCTGCTGCCCGAAGTCGAAGCATTTCTCGGCGCGTCTCCGCTGACGAGCGTGGTGGGGGGCAAGGACGTGGCCGGCTCCACGGGCGAGACGATGCGGACGCTCGACCCGGGCACGGGAGAGCCGCTCGCGGAGTTTCACGTGCTCACCGCCCCCGACGTGGATCGCGCCGTGCAGGCGGCGACGCACGCCTTCAAGACGTCGGGCTGGGCGACGATGCCGCCGAATGAGCGCGGCGTCCATCTGCAGCGGCTCGCCGACGCGATCGAGAAGCACAAGCCGATCATCGCCCAGATCGAGGCGCTCGATGCCGGCAAACTGCTCGCCCACGCGGCGGGCGACGTGCAAAACTGCGTCGATACGCTCCGCTACTTCGCCGACATGGCCCTCCACGTGCAGCGGCGCAATGCGCTCGCCGTCGCGGGGCACGAGGCCTGGACCGTCCGCCATCCGTGGGGCGCCTGCGGCTTCATCTTCCCGTGGAACTTTCCGTTTCTCCTGATCGGCTGGGGCATCTCGCCGGCGCTCGCCGCAGGCAACACGGTCGTGATC
>RFUD01000067.1 GCA_009923125.1 Planctomycetia bacterium | reverse complement strand
GAGGATGCCGCCCGCGTGAAACGCGGCGACCTCTTCAGCACATGGTCGAACGAGTACATCAAGTAGCGACAGGGCTCCGCTCCGTGGAGACAGAGCTCCAGTTCTGTCGGGCGCCAGGCCCCGAGACCTGTCGCTACGCCGACGGCCGCACGGCCTCGATGATGTGGTAGGTCTTCACGAGCTCCTGCGCCACGTCGCGCCACATATGCGGCAGGTGCTCCACGTACCAGTTCGGCTGCTTCGTCACGACGAGCAGCGTTCCCCCCGGGGCCAGCGCCTTCCACGCGGTATCGACGAACAACTGCGCGATGCGAAAGTCGGAATAGTAGGGCGGGTTGGCGAGCGCCAGGTCATACGAGCCCGGGTCGGGCACGCGGCCGCCCGCCTCGAGCGCCACCGACACGGTGTCGAGCCCGTTCATCGCGGCGCCGCAGATGGTGGACTCCACGGCCCGGGCCGCGGAGTCGAGGGCGTGCACATGGACGCTCGGGTCGCGGGCGGCGATCCCGATGGCCACGCAGCCCGAGCCGCAACCGATGTCGAGCACGCGGGTGTCGGGAGCCACGTCCACCGCGTTGAGCAGATGGCGGGCGCCGGGATCGATCCGCCGGTGGGCGAACACGCCGGGTCGGCTCACCGCCTTCAGGAGCCGCTCGCGGTCACGAAACACGAACTCGCAGGTGAAGTCGCGAACCTTGCGCAACTCCCGTGTCTTCTCCACCACGTAACACACGGTCCGTGGTTTGGCGTCGGGGTCGGGCCGCACCCGCACCGTCTCGCCGGTCTCGGCGAGCTGCTCGTGGAGCCAGGTGTCGCGCGGGTTGTCGATCGCCGCGACGAGCCGGCCGCCGATCGCCAGGTTCACCAGGGCGGCCTGGAGGACGTCGCGGGAGAGTTCGGCCTCGCCGTCCTTGCCGAGCGGCACGATCGCCAGGTCGAACGGGCCGGGCGGCATGTCGGCGGCACACACGGCCGAGAGCCGCGCAGGCCTGCCGCCCCACTCGCCGACAGCGAGGTCGTGCTGGTGCAGATCGAGGAACCAGGCCGTGACGTCCGCGTCGTTCCGCTCGCGGGCGAGTGCGAGCGCCGCCTGCCCGCGGCCCGCCGTGGTGCACACGATGTGCGTTCCGGGCAGGTCGCGGGCCACCGCGAGCGCGTGGGCCTCGGCAGGGCGTGGCGGAAGCGGCTGTCCGGGGAGGGGCGGTGACGTCATCGCGGGCGAGGATACCTCGCCGGTCTCGCGCGACGAATGCGTACCGCCTACTCCGGCCGCCGCGGACGTTCCGGCCGCTCCCCGTCGCCGCCCGGCGGCGGACCACGGCGGCCGTCACCGCCGAAGCCACCCTCGCCGCCCGGACCGCGTCTGGGCCCGCCGGCACGGGGGCCGTCTGGGCCACCGGGGCCACCGGGGGGGCCACCCGGCCCGCCGCGCATCCGCTTGCTCTGCATGTCGGTGGCCAGTTTCGTGAGTTCACTGCGATCCAGTTTGCCGTCGCCGTCGGCGTCGAACGCCATCGCCCGCTCCACGAACTGCTCCGGTGAGGGCGGCCCGCGCCGGTCGCCGCCGGGGCCTCCGGGAGGCCCACCCTCGGGCGGCTGTGCCAGTACCACTGTCGTGAAGAGCAGGGCCAGCGTTACCGCGCTGCAAGCCTCGATGGGCATCCGTTTCATGTGTGCGTCCTCCGGGGAAAAAGTGCCGTCTACCGTTCAACGGGCCGGTTGGGAGAAAGTTGCGGGACGTCGGCCTGTGCGACTGTCATGGCGCTGCTCCCGAGATGCAGTACAGCGACGTGCCCGAGCGCAGGAACAGGCATCCGCCGGCGATCGCCGGCGTGCCGCCCGCCGCCATGCCCTCGACGCGGCTGCGGTAGACCTGCGAGCCGTCGCGGGTCGAGGCGCAGAAAGCCTGCCCGCGATCATCGATCCAGTACAGGTGGCCGCCGTGCACGAGCGGCGTGGCCACGTAGGAGCTCGAGCGACTTGTCCAGAGGATGCGCGACTTCGTGACGTCTCCCTTCCCGCCGGCCCGGACGGCGAACGAACCGGCCGAGCGAACCCCGCCGAACACGTGGACGACGTCACCGTCCACGACGACGCTCGGCGACACGTTGCCCGTGAGCCCGTGCGCAGCGTGCCACCGGAGTTTGCCGCTCGCTGGATCGACTGGCTTTCCTCCGAGGCGTTCCCGATCACGGTGTCGCCCACGAGGATCGGGCCGGCCGCGTGCGCATGGCGACGGTTCGACGGCCTCGCGAGCGGTTCATTCGACGACCCTCATCACGGCATTGCGCTTGAGCGCCCGGGTACGGCCGTCGAGGTCAAATTCGAGATGGCAGTCGAGCGGGACGCCGAGCGCGGCGTCGTCGGGAATCTGGAACTCGGCGGTCACCGTGTTGCCCGTGCGGTGGATCGCGGTCGCCTCGTACGGCCCGATCTGCACCCACGACGGCTTCGCCGTCGGCACCGGGCCTCGGGTCGCGTGCCGCGGATCGAGCACGATCGACACCGTCCGGCGGCCCCCGCGGGCGACCGTGCCGGGCCGGACTTCGCTCACGACCTGCTCGAGCCCGCTCTCGCCCCGCGAGTTGTCCTCGATCGGACCGCTACCGGCCCGGGCGAAGCCACGGTTGTTCGACCGTTCGGGCGTGCCCCGGTAGCCGCCGAGGACGTACGGAAACCGCTCCGGCGTGACGTGGTAGTGGTAGCCGCGGTCGGGATCGGCGTGGCCGTTGCAGACGTCGAGAGCCCGCTCGCCGTCGAGGTCACGGGCCATCACGCCGTCGGCCTCGTAGGGACCGTGGATCGGAAACCCGTCGAACGCGAAGCCGATGATCGGCGAGTGCCGCTTGCCGTCGTCCGCGAACGGGCTTTTTACGCAGGTCGGATACTTGTGATAGTGGTAGACGCCGGTCTGCTGGGGATGGCCACAGCAGCTGTCGAGCCAGACCTCGGAATAGCCGGCCACGGCGTTCATGCCGCCCTGCTCGAACGGGTTGAAGAACACGACACCGTTGAGCGCCGTGCCGATCGGACCCATCGGCAGCCGCGTGATCTCGCCGGCGACCCGCGGCGCGAGCGGCAGCCGAAATGTGAATTCCTGCACCCGGATCGGATTCGGGTTGCCGCTGTTGGGGAAGATCGCCGTGGGATGGTTCGGGTAGCCCTGGCTCTCGATCACGAGGAACCCCGGCTCGTGCGACACCCGCACCTCGTCGATCCCGTCGCCGTTGGAATCCCGCATGTGGTACGAGAACAGGTCGACCATGCGGTCGCCGTCGCGAAACCAATACACGGGCGTGGTGCCGTCTCGGCTCACAGACCAGCGGCCGCCGATCGGTGCGACGCCCGCAGGCGGCTCGTCGGCCCAGGCTGCGTTTGTGGCCAGGGCGAGGATCACGACGAGCAACGGCATGCGAGTGCGGAGCATAGATCCTTCAACGCATGAACCCTGCAGACGTTGCGGTGGGGACTGTAGGGCAAGCGTCTCGCTTGCCTTTCTCGGCGACCGGGACGGTCACCCCGCAGCTACGCGTTGACGTGGATCACCTTCGCGGGCGGAAAACCATTGAAGTGGGTGCTCGAGGCCGCCGAGTAGGCGCCGATGTTCTCGCTGTAGAGGTAGTCGCCGATCTCGAGCTCCGGCAGCTGTTCGGCGAGGCTGATCGTGTCGAGGGCGTCGCAGGTGGGGCCGAACACGGCACAGATCTGCGTCGGGCCCTTCTTGAAGCTGTTCAGGTGGTAGGTGCAGTGATCGAAGATCACGCCGGAGTAGGTGTGATAGACACCGTCATCGACGTAGTACGACATCTTCTCGTTGCGGATGGCCTTGCCGATGATCTTGGAGACGGCATTGCCGGCCGACGCCACGAGGAACCGCCCAGGCTCGGCGAGGATCTCGATCTCCGGCGGAAACAGCCGGTCGAGTTCGTGGTTGATCTTCTTGGCGAGCGCCGAGAACTTCGGCACCGTGGCGTCGTAGGCGGCCGGGAACCCGCCGCCGATGTCGAGCAGCTTGAGGTTGAAGCCGCGCGACTTCGCCTCGGCGAACACGCTCGCGCAGAGGTGGATCGCCTGGATGAAGTTCTGCGGATTCGTACACTGGCTGCCGACGTGGAACGACAGCCCCTCCACGACGAGCCCCTGCTCGTGGGCGAACGTGATCAGGTCGACCGCCTCGCCCGGCAGCGCCCCGAACTTGCTCGACAGTTCGACCATCGAGCCCGTGTTCGGCACCCGCAGCCGCAGCGCGAGCCCCGCGTGGGGCGCGTGCCTGGCGATCTTCTTCACCTCCTCGTGGTTGTCGTACGTCACGAGCGGCTTGTAGCGGTCGAGCTCCTCGAGCGTCTCCACGGGCTTGATCGGATTGGCGTAGATGATCTTGTCCCAGATGAAGTCCTGCCGCGCCTTGGCCGGCAGACCCTTGATGTTCTCGTAGACCGTGTGGAACTCCTGCATGCTGGCGACGTCGAAGCTGCCACCGAGCTCATAGAAGGTCTTCACGATCGCCGGGTCGCTGTTGACCTTCACGGCGTAGTAGATCTGCACCCGCGGAAAGTGCTTGCGGAACAGGGCGTAGTTCTTGCGGAGCTCGGCGTGATCGACGACGAACAGCGGGGTGCCGTGCTTCTTGGCGAGACTCAGCAGCGTTTTTGCGTTCATGGATCCTCTGGTATACCCCGTCTCAATGCACGAGCACATTCCGAAACTGCCAGGGGTCGGCGGTGTCGATGGGCTCCGGATACAAGCCCGGGCGGTCGCTGAGCGGCGTCCAGTCGGTGTAATGCCCCGTGACGGGACCGAGATACGGTCGCTGGATCTCGAGGCAGCGACGGAAGTCCATCTCGTCGGCCTCCACGATGCCGGCCTCCGGGTTTTCGAGGGCCCACACCATGCCTGCGAGCACGGCCGACGAGACCTGCAGTCCCGTCGCGTTCTGGTAGGGGGCGAGGTCGCGGGTTTCCTCGATCGACAGTCGGGAGCCGTACCAGTAGGCGTTCTTCTCGTGTCCGTAGAGCAAGACGCCCAGTTCATCGATGCCATCGACGATCTCGGTCTCGTCGAGAATGTGGATCTTGTCCTGGCGGACGCCGGACCGGCCGAACAGCTCATGGAGCGAGAGCACGGCGTCATCGGCGGGGTGATACGCGTAGTGACAGGTGGGGCGGTAGACGACGGAGTCGCCCTCGCGGATCGTGAACGAGTCGGCGATCGAGATCGACTCGTTGTGGGTGACGAGGAAGCCGTACTGCGGCCCCGGCGTGGGGCACCACGTGCGCACCCGCGTGTTGGCGCCCGGTTGCAGGAGATAGGCACCGGCCCGTGAGCCGATGGTCTGCAGGCGGCCATTGTCCGGCAGCCACTTCTCGTGCGTGCCCCAGCCCATTTCGGCCGGCTGCATCCCTTCGGACAGGAAGCCCTCCACGCTCCAGGTGTTGACGAACACGTTGGGCGGCTTCGGGTGACGGGATCGCTGCGTGTCGCGCTCCGCGATGTGGACGCCCTTCACACCGAGGTCGCGCATCAATCGGGCCCAGCCGGCCTGGTCGTCGGCGGCCGGCGTCGCCACCTGCCGGCCGGTGTCGGCCGCAAGGTTCACGAGCGCCTGCTTCACGAACCACGACACCATGCCGGGATTGGCGCCGCAGCACGACACGGCGGTCGTGCCGCCGGGGTTGGCCGCCTTCTCCGCCCGGACCGTCGCGCGGAGGGCGTTGTTGGTGCGGGCTTCGGGATGGGCGGAGCGATCGAAGTAGAACCCGGGCCAGGGCTCGACCACCGTGTCGATGTAGAGAACGCCGAGCTCGCGACACAGCCGCATGATGTCGAGCGACGAGGTGTCGACGGACAGGTTGACGCAGAACCCCCGGCCGCCGCTCGTGAGCAGCGGGGTGAGTTGCTCGCGATAGCGGTCGCGGGTCACCGCTTCGTGGATGAATCGCACCCCGTGACGGTCGAGGATCGGGCGATCGCGGTCATCGGGGTCGATGACCACGAACCGCGAGCGGTCAAACTCGAAATGCCGCTCGATCAGCGGCAGCGTGCCCCGTCCGATCGAGCCGAATCCGATCATCACGATCGGTCCGTCGATCCGGGCATGCGTCGGCGAGGCGGTCATGGTGGCACTCCGTGCGGAAGTTGGTTTCAGAAGTCTGTCGGATTCCGCCGCGATTGTCCATGATCCGCCGCAGCGTTCACTCGCCCGCGATGCTGCAGAAGGCGGCCCAGGCGGCACGGTCGATGGCGGCCTCGACGAGCCGCACCGAGCCGTCGCCGACGACCACGTTCGCTCCGGAAGGATGCTCGGAGAACATCTGGTCGCAGTGGCTGGCGGGGTCGTTCGGCACGTGGATCACGCCCGCTTCGTTCGCCGCCGGACCGCTGTGCGAGAGGACGAACGCGGCACCGTGCTCGGCCACGGTGCCGGCGAGTGCCCGGTATCGTTCCGTCGGCTGGACCCACGCGCCGGGTACGACGCCCGCCCACGCCTTCTGCGAGAGGGCCTGCGAGTGCTCGCCGATGAATGCAGTCTTCGAGAGGCCGTCGGTGACATCGGCCGGACGGACGCGCGAGTTGCGAAACAAAGGCCCGTTGGCGATTCCCTCCCAGGATGCCCGCGGAGCCACATCCCAAGGATCTTCGTGCCCCGCGTTGGCCACGTAGTCGGTGCGGCCGAGCCGCGCGGCCGAGGCATGCACAGCGCCGGTTTCGTCTTGGGCAGCGAAGGGCTCGCGGGGCCCGGTGGATGTAGGGCACAGGAACACGCCCAGCCGTCGGGCGACCAGCTCACCATTGACGCTGGCGGCCACGCCCGCCGTCGCATCATAGGCGGTGGTGGAGGCGGCCTCTTCGATGAACGGAGCGATGGCGATGCCCCAGCCGGTGCCGGGGGCCGCGTCGAACGTGTCGGGGTCGCGAGCGGGGCTTGCCGTGTCGGCCAGGTAGCCGGCGGGGAAGCGGCGTCGGGCATCGAGATAGGAGTGGAACGCCAGGCCGAGCTGACGAAGGTTGCTCCCGCACTGCGACCGTCGGCCGGCTTCGCGGGCAGACTGCACGGCCGGCAGGAGCAGGCCCAACAGGACGCCGATGACGGCGATCACGACCAGCAGTTCGACCAAGCTGAATGCCAGACGAGAGTGCCGCCGGCCGGAGGGCATAATTTTGATTATCCAAAAAAAGAGTTTTGATGCATCAAAATATCTATTCCTTCCTGGAAAGCAAGTGGCTTGCGCCGGGGTGGGCAGGACTCTTTCAGCGCGGCACACTGCCCGGCATGACACTCCCCCACATCGTCTGGCTGGCCGCCGCCGGAGCCCTGGGCACGCTCCTCCGCGTGGCCTGTCATGGCTGCGCCGGGTGGCTGTTCGGCCATGCGTTGCCGTGGGGCACCCTGGTCGTGAACGTCGCGGGGTCGTTCGCGTTCGGCGCGATCGCGGGATGGTTCCGCGCCCGGGGCACGTTGCCGGGCGGCCTCGAGGCGATCCTGCTCGTCGGCCTGCTCGGCGGTTTCACGACGTATTCTAGCTACGCGTTCCAGTCGCTCGAGCTCTTCGAGCACGGCCGACCCGCGGCCGCGATCGGCTACGTCGTGGCCACGAACGTGCTGGCGATCGGAGCCGCGTGGGCCGGCCTGCGGCTATTTGGGGCGTAAATCCGGCGGAAAAATCGGGGCGGAGAGATTCGAACTCTCGACCTCTTGGTCCCAAACCAAGCGCGCTACCAACTGCGCTACGCCCCGTGGCGGACGGAGTGTAACACATCCCGTGGGGCGACCGTCTCGGTCGCCAAGCCAAGATGTGGGGCGACCGTCTCGGTCGCCAAGGCAAGATGTGGGGCGACCGTCTCGGTCGCCAAGCCACGGCAACTACTCGGTGATGTGATCCAACAGTCGCTGGAATTCGTCGAGGCTCGTGAACGGGATCACGATCCTCCCGGCCCCCTTGCCGTTGGCGTGCACCACGACCTTCACGCCGAGCGCCTGCCGGAGTTGGTTCTCCACGGCCGTGATCTGGCTCGAGCGGCGCGTGGCAGGCCGGCCAGGCTTGCGGCGGCCCGTCGGTGCGGCGGAGGCGCCGGCGTCGCCCGCGTCGTCGCCGCCGACCGGCAGGGCGACGACCGGCGCGTCGAGCTCGTCCGCCCGGAGAATCTCCCCGACTTCCGCTTCGATCGCCCGCACCGAGAGCCCCTCCCGGGCGATGCGATCGGCCAGCCGAGTCTGCTCCTCCTCGTCGCCGAGCGGCAGGAGCGCGCGGGCGTGGCCCATCGAGATCGCGCCGGCACGCAGTTTCTCGTGAACCGCCGCGGGCAGGTCGAGCAGGCGGATGAAGTTGGCCACGGTCGAGCGGTCGATCGAAAGCCGCTTGGCGAGCTCCTCCTGCGTGCAGTTCCACGTGGCCAGATACTGCTTGAAACTCGTCGCCTTCTCGAGGGCGTCGAGGTCGCGGCGCTGGAGGTTTTCGACGATCGCGATCTCCGACATCTGCCGGTCGTCCACGTCGAGCACCCGCACCGGCACCTTCGCCCAGCCGAGTTTCCGGGCGGCGGCGAGGCGGCGCTGGCCGGCGATCAGTTGGTAGCGGGTGCCCGTGGCCCGGACCACGATCGGCTGCACGAGGCCGTGCTCCTGCAGGCTGGCCGCGAGTTCCGCGAGATCGGTGTCATGCACGATGCTCCGCGGCTGCCAGGGATTGGCGTCGATCAGCGCCTCGCCGATCTCGCTGGCGGGCAGGTCGGCGGCCGCCTGCTCGAGTTCCTCGGGAGCGTGGAGGATGAGACGGGCGGCGTTCGTGCCGAGGCCCGACGCGGGCGCGGGGCGGCTGGCCACGGCGGCGCTGCCGTGGGCGGCCGGCGCGGCCGGCGGTTCGAGCCCCGCGCGGCCGAGCAGTGCTTCGAGTCCCCGGCCCAGGCGTCGTTCCTTATTCACAGTCGCGTACCTCCATGCACAGTTCCGTGTAAGCCCGCGATCCTCGTGATCGCGGCGCGTAATCGAGCACACTTTGCGCGTGGCTGGGCGCCTCCGAGACGGCCACGTCG
>RFUD01000660.1 GCA_009923125.1 Planctomycetia bacterium | reverse complement strand
CGCAGTAGTCGCCGATGTCGGCGGGGCGGCGGATGTCCACCTGGCTCGCCGGCAGGAACACGCTGACGCCCGAGATGTCGACGAGCAGGCCGCCCTTGATCTTGCGGGTCACGTAGCCGGTGACGACGTCGTTTTCCTTGACGCTCTCCATCACGCGCAGCCAGTCCTCGATCCGGCGCGCCTTCCGCTTCGAGAGCGTGATCAGCCCCCGCTGCTCCTCCTGCTGCCCGTCCTCGAACTCCTCGAGCAGCACCTTCACCATGTCGCCCACCTGCGGGGCGGGCTCACCCTCGTCCCACTCGTTCCGCGGGATGTGGCCCTCGCTCTTGTAGCCCACGTCCACGAGCACGAACTCGTCGTCCACCCGCAGGATCTTCCCCATCAGCACCGCGTTCACCGCCAGCGTGGAGGCGCCCACGGAGTATTCGCCGGCTTCGGCGCCGGCCATGGCCAGTTCGAGTTCCGATTCGAGTTCGTCGCCGAGTTCCAGTTCGCGGATGAGGTTGCGGTTGACCATGCGTTGGGGGTTTCGGAAAAACGGGTTGGAGGGAGGGGACTTTTCGGGCCACGACGGAAGCCCCGGAGTGTAACAGCCCTCCGGAGCCCGAACAATCGAGCCTCCTGCCCCGGCCGCCGGCGTTGCCCGATCGGCAGGTCCGGGCCCGTCGGCGATCCGTCGGGTGCGGCGGGTCGATAGCCTAGGGTTGTATGGACCTCCGCAGCCTCGCCTCCGCGGTCGGCTTGATGGCGGTGTGGCTCTGCGCCGCGCCGGTCGCAGCCCAATTTCTCGATGCCGGGCCGGTGGCCGCGGGACCGACGCTCGGCGACGCGCGGGTGCAGAAATACCGGGTCGGCATCGAGGTTTCGGCCGACGGCGGCCCCTGCCGCGGCATCTACGCCACCCTCCCGGTGCCGGCCGAGTGGCCCGAGCAGAAGGTGCAGATCGTCGCGGAGGACGTGTCGCCCGACGTCCGCTCGCTGCGTTATCGCACGCTGCCGGGGGGCGTGAAGCAGATGGTGGTGGAGATTCCCGACCTGCCCGCCGGGGAGACGGCCCGGGCGGTCGTCACCCTGTCGCTC
>RFUD01000659.1 GCA_009923125.1 Planctomycetia bacterium | reverse complement strand
CCGACGAGCTCGACGCCGCCTACGACTTCCTCGCGCTCGACCGCCACCGCGACCTGTGGGCGCAGCTGCCCGGCTGGCGGATCCCCGATCTCGTCCGCGGTCGCCGCAGCGACGAGCTCGGCGTCGTCCGCTGCCACGTGCTCGCCACGATCGGCGACGGGGCCGCCGACCCGCTCGCGGAAGGCCTCCCGGAGCCACTGGCCGCACCACCCGCAGCCGGCATCTGCTGCGAAGACCGGCTCTCGGCCGAGCCGCTCTGCAGGACCGCGACGGCGGCCCTCGCCTGGGGCATCCTCGTGGAGTCGGCGCTCCTCGATCAGCGGCTGGCGGCCGACATGCGCGACACGGCCGGCGGCGGCGCGGCCTGCACGGGCCCGCTCGTCGGCCCCGATCCCGATCCGGAGGCCCGGGCCGCCTTCAACGACTACGTGCGCCGGCGCTGGCCCGTGCGCGTGTTTGCCCTCGACCCCGCCATCGACGAGCAGACGGTCGAGGATGCCTTCGCCCGCCGCCGCGAACTGCAGATCGTCACGGCCGCGGCGTTCGCCACCGGCCGGCTCAACGCCCAGTCGCTCGCCCGCTACACCCGTCGCGTGGAGGCCGACATGGCGGTGGTGGCGGTCAACCGCACGGCCGTCGGCTTCGTGCACGGGGCCACCACGTTCGGCTGGCGGTTCATGCCGCGGGTGCAGACACCCCCGACCCGCGGCCAGCTCGCGGCCTTCGGCGAGACGCTCTGCGGCCCGTCGTCCGAGGCCGACCTCATGCAGCGCGAGCTGGAGCCCGGCATCCGCGAGTGTGTGGCGATCGTGGTCATGCCGTCGTTCGTGCCGCGGCTCACGTTCGACGTCGACACCCGCTGGTTTCCGCTCGCCCATCCCGCCGCCACCACGCCCGACATGCAGGAAACGCTCGCGCTGTCGCGATCGGTGAAGGCGATCGAGCGGTCCGTCGCCGCCTGCAGCCGCTGCGAGCACTTTTATCGCGAAGGCCAGCTCGCATGGATGATGCGCAAGGCCGAGCAGCTCGAGGGGCGGCTCTCGCAGCAATCGCTCGAGGCCCGCATTCCGCATGAAAACAC
>RFUD01000658.1 GCA_009923125.1 Planctomycetia bacterium | reverse complement strand
CGAGCCAGCGATCGCTGACGAGCGTGTCGAACGTGTCGCCGGCCAGGACGAGAACCAGTCGCTCCAGCGGTCGATAGCGGCCGTCGTGGCGGAATCCCGCCCGCCACGCCGCGCGGTGCACCTCGGCCGACAACCGCCCGGGCAGGGAAGGGTCCGGTGCGGCGACGAGGCTGCCGTCACCCAGTCCCCAGTTCGCGGTCACCACGAGCATCTCGATCCCCCCGCGGTGTCATCGGCGGGCGCAACCATCCCGGCGCAGGGGCGTCACCCGCCGAAACGTCGCGGGAGCCGCCGGGCGGCCCCGGATGTAGGGATCGTGACGATCGCCGCGACGCTCACGGGGCGGCGAAGGCGGTCGTGCAGGTCGATTCGAGCGACCCGTCGAGTTCGGCTCCTGTCACGATCGCCGTCGCCCGCGCGTTCCCCGCGCTGGGCACCCGGTACGCGACCTCGAACGTGGCATGCCCACCGGGCGGCAGGCTCGCGAGGGAGTCGAAGCTCACGTTCGTGCCGTCGATGCGCACCCGTGACGGGCTCGGATCGCCCACGATGCGGGCCTGGTCGGGCAGCACGATCACCAGGTCGAGGCGGCCCGACGGGGCGGTGCCGGTGTTGGTCACGGTGCAGATCAGCGTCGTGGCCCCGCCGAGTTGCACGGGGTCGTCGAGGTCGGCCAGCGAGAGCCGCAGGCCCGCCTCGCGCGGCGTCCGCGGCCGCGGCGTCATCGACCGCACCATGAGGCACGATTCATCGGCCACCATGACGCCCCCGGGCAGTCCGCTGAGGATGCCGCGCACGCAGGCCCTGGAGGCGGGCGACTCCCGATAGCTCGTCGCAGGCGCCTGGGGCCGGAGGTTGATCTGCCGGCGCAACTGCCCGCCGGGCTCGATGGCCGGCAGCGTCCACGACACCTGTCCGGTCCCGAGCTTGTAGCCGTCCGACGCCTCGAGCGGCGAGAACGAGTTGTCCCAACTCAGCTCCAGCGTGGTCGGAGGAGCGGTGCCCGGCCCCGCGTTCCGCACCGTGGCGATGTGCTCGGCCACCGCGCCCGACATCACCTCCGACGGCCCGGTGATGTCGGGCGC
>RFUD01000657.1 GCA_009923125.1 Planctomycetia bacterium | reverse complement strand
TCTGGCCGACAGTGCGACCGCGGTCCCGGTGATGCCGGCAACCTGGCGATCGCCGGCATCACCGGGACCGCGGTCGCACTGTCGGCCAGAGGTGCCGTCAGCCAGACCGGCCCGATCAACGCCCAGACCCTCGCGGTCGTCGGTGCGGGATCGCCGATCACGCTGACGGCCGCCAACAACGTCGCCACCTTCACGGCCTCCAACGACTCCGGCAGTGTGGCCTTCACCGACGCGTCGGGCAGCCTCGCCCTCGGGGACGTCACCGCCGACACCCTCTCGATCGTCGCCGCAGGTCCCGTGACGATCGATCAGACCACGGTGTCGGTCGGCGGCAACGTGGTGATCACGACCCAGGCCGGCGGCGGCCTGACGGTCGTCGGCCCCCAGCCGGGCGGACTGTTGCAGAGCGCCACCCAGGTGAACCTCTCGGGTGTCCAGGGCACGATCTCGCTGGTCAGCGGCGGGCAGATCATCGCCCCGACGATCATCGGCAACTCCCAGAACGTCCTCGTGGGCGGGAACGTCACCACGACCGACGGGCTCAACGCGGCCGTCGCCACGGTCAACGCGATGCCCGCGATCGCCGGAACCACCTACGAGATCGTGGTGGCCGCCAGCCTGCCGCTCTCGCAGACGCTCGTCTTCCAGCGGCCGGTCGCCCTGCGTGGCACCTCGGCCGCCATCGTGCTCAGCGGCTCGCCGGCGGTGACCAACGGCCTCGTCTTGAACGCGGGCGCCAGCGGCAGCCGGATCTCGAGCCTCGCCTTCAGCGGCTTCGCCGACACCGGCATCCAGCTCAACTCCGCCCAGCGGGTGGCGATTTCGGGCATCACGGTGACGGGCACGCAGACGGGTGTCGGCAGCGGCCTGGTGATCAACGGCGTCAGCACGGGCACCACGGTCCAGGGCAGCACGTTCACCCGGAATCCCTTCGGTGTGAAGCTGCTCTCGGCCACCGGCGTGACGTTCGGCGGCACCCTGGCGGGCCAGCGGAACACCATCTCCGGGGCCGCGAGGGCCGGCGTCTTCGCCTCGGGCTTCTGCACCGGCTCGGCGGTGATCAAGACGGTGTTCCCGCGGACGCCCGCCA
>RFUD01000656.1 GCA_009923125.1 Planctomycetia bacterium | reverse complement strand
CGTAGAGCGTGCCGCCGTCGAAGAAGTCATCCGCCGGCGACGTCCACGGGCCTTCGAGCCGCGGCGCCATCATGTAGCGGGTGGTCCAGCCGGGATTTCGCCAGTAGGTGGAAAAGATGAGATACCACCGATCACCCCACTGAAACAGGTCGGGGCATTCATAGCCGGCGAACCGGCCCGAGGCGGGAAAGGGATCTCCCATCGTCCAGGTCTTCAGGTCGGCGCTGCGGGCATAGGCGAGCCCACCCGTCGGCGCGTCGACCGGCGTGGCCGTGACGATCATGCCGTATTCGTTTTTCGCGGGATTCCAGAAGGCGAAGCCGTCGCGGAACGCGCCGGGCCAGCGGTAGCGGGCGTCGCCCTCCGGCGAGAGCAGAAAGCCCTTGTCTTTGGTCCATGCCATGCCGTCGGTGCTCGTGGCATGCAGCATCACCTGATCGGGCTTCTTCTCCTTGGCGAGGGCGTCGTTGTGCCCGCAGTAGAAGGCATGGAGCACACCGTCCTTCTCGATGACCGATCCGGTGAAGATGTCGCGGTCGATCGCGTCGTCGGCCCGCGTGCCCGGAATGGCGACGCCCTGGTGGTCGATCGACACGAAATCCCGGGTCACGAGCTGCGCCCAGTCCCAGCCCTTCTGGCCGGGCTTGAGCTGCAGGTGCATGATGTGGAACTTTCCCTTCCAGAAGAAGGGGATGACGTCGGCGCAGAGGCCGTCGTTGGGCGCCCCCGGCATGCCCAGGCCGGGCGTCGGCTCGTAGAGATACGCCGTCCGGCCGGCCATGGGGGCCGGGGAACCGCCCGAGTCGCCGCCGTCGGGTCGCGAAGCCAGCGCGATCTCCCGCTCGAAGGGTGACGCCGGCAGGCCGCTGCGCAGGGCCTGCTCGCCGGCATCAATGCCGCCCGCGTTGCGCGCGACGAGCCGGTGTGGGTGCCGCGACGCGAGACCAGCTACATCGGCGTGATGGTCGACGACCTCACCACGCAGGGCGTGACTGAGCCATACCGCATGTTTACCAGCCGCGCCGAATACCGCTTGAGCCTGCGCGAGGACAACGCCGACGCGCGCCTGACCCCGGCCGGACGCGAGCTCGGC
>RFUD01000655.1 GCA_009923125.1 Planctomycetia bacterium | reverse complement strand
GACGCCGAGCCCGACACCGACCCTCCCGACGCTGAGCGTCTCCAGCGGCCGTGTCAACGAGGGCAACACCGGCACGACGTCGCTCCAGTTCGCGGTCACGCTGTCCGCTGCCTCGACCCAAACGGTCACGGTCCAGTATTCGACCGCCGACGGCACCGCGACCGCGGGCAGCGATTACACCGCCGCCAGCGGCACGCTTACGTTCGCCCCGGGCCAACTCACGAAGACGATCTCCGTCGCCATCACCGGCGACACGGCGGTCGAGTCGGACGAGACGCTGATCGTGAGGCTCGGCACGGCGATTGCCGCGACGATCCTCGCCGGCACGGGCACCGGCACGATCGTCAACGACGATGCCGCGAAGGCCGGCACCTACAACTACGCCGACGTGCTGCAGAAGTCGCTGCTGTTCTACGATGCGCAGCGGTCCGGCGACCTGCCCGCGAACTTCCCGCTCAACTGGCGGGGCGACTCGGCGCTCACCGACGGCGCGGACGTGGGAGTGGATCTCAGCGGCGGCTATTACGACGCCGGCGACCACGTCAAGTTCGCGCTGCCGATGGCGTCCTCGATGACGCTCCTCGGCCTCGGCGTCGTGCAATACCGTGACGCCTACGTCACCAGCGGCCTGCTGCCGCAGATGCTCGATGCGCTGAAGTGGGGCACCGACTGGCTGATCAAGGCGCATCCGTCGGCGAACGTGTTCTACGCCCAGGTCGGCAACGGCAGCGCCGACCACGCCTTCTGGGGCGCGCCCGAAGTGATGACGATGGGCCGGCCGGCCTACAGGCTCGATGCCACACGCCCCGGCTCCGATGCGGCGGGCGAGGCGGCGGCGGCGCTCGCGGCGGCCTCGATCGCATTCCGGCCGACGGACGCCGCGTATGCCGACCTGCTCGTGAAGCACGCCCGCGAACTCTACACGTTCGCCGACACCTATCGGGGCAAGTATTCCGACAGCATTCCCGACGCGGCCGCCTACTACAACTCCTTCAGCGGCTTCAACGACGAGCTGGCCTGGGGGGCGACCTGGCTCTACAAGGCCACCGGCGAACAGGCGTACCTCACCAAGGCG
>RFUD01000654.1 GCA_009923125.1 Planctomycetia bacterium | reverse complement strand
GGTGGCGGCGGCGGCCGCGGCCTGCTGGGCGTCGGTCCGCTCGACCGCGGGCGTGTCGAGCGCGGCCACCTGCTCGGGGGTCAGGGTGGCCCGCTTCGCCTCTTCGAGGGCCTTGTAGCGGCCGGGGAGCAGTTTCTCCATCTCGGCCGCGAGGCGGTCGGCACGGGCGAGTTCGGCCTCGCGCATCCCCAGGCGAATCGGCACGTCCCAGGAGGTGGGGATCTCGCGCTCGGAAAACTTCCGCATCTCGTCGCCGGCCAGCTTCCAGGCGTCGCGGGCGGCCACGCCGAAGACACCGTCCTCCTCCAGCGCCTTGGCGTAGTTGATCGCGGTCATCATCGGCTCGCTGTGGTAGATGAGCGCCGTCGTCTTCAGCGGGGCGCCGGCATTGACGAGTTCCTGGCCGGCCTTGTACTTCTCGCGGGCCACGAGCCAGTTGTCCCGCTCCGGCAGCGTGCGGTTCGGCCGGTCGCGGTCGTGGAAGTCGTCGTCGGCCTTGAACAGCCGCCGGTACTGCTTCTTCTCGTCCGAGCGGCCCACCTTCTGCCCGATGAACCAGCCCATGCGGCCGAGGAGCCGGGGCTCGCGGAGGTTGTAGGAGATGCCCTGCCGGAGGAATTCGATCCCCTTCATCACCCACGCGTAGCGGTCGTGGTAGTCGTCGAACTCGACCGAGATGTTGTAGGAGAGGTTGTGGGCCTGGAAGTCCCATACCGAGTAGAAGTTCGGCTGCAGCTTCGTCATCTGTTCGAGCACGGCCGAGAGGTTCGTCCAGTCCTCCACCTTCTTGTAGTGGTTGGCCCGGTCCCAGAGCAGCGTGACCGCCACGTTCTTGAGGCCCAGCGTCGCCAGCCGCATCGACTCGCTGGTCGGGTCGACCTCGCCGAGGTTCGCCTGCGACAGGCCGTACTGCTCGCGGAGCGTGGCCAGTTTGCCCCCCTTGCTGGCCGAGTCGGCCGGCTGGCTGAGGGCGGAGATCGGCACGAGCAGCACGGCGATGCCCACGAGCGCCAGCAGCGTGCCGGGCCGCAGGCCGAGCCACGAGGCTGCCGGCTTCCGCCGGCTCCCGCCATGGCCGCCGGCCGGGCCGCGTGGGGAATCCGCAGGAG
>RFUD01000653.1 GCA_009923125.1 Planctomycetia bacterium | reverse complement strand
TCCGCCCGCGTCAGCCGCCGGCGGGCCTTCTCCAGCGCCTTCTTCTCCTCGATGCAGGAGGGCTCGTTGTCCCCCACCTTCTTGTAGGTGCGGCAGTGCTGGAGGTCCTTCTGGGCCTGATTGACGGCGTCGGCAGCCTTGCGGACCTCGGTCTTCCAGTAGGCGGCCTGCTCGATGCAGATCCAGTCGACGACCCGCTGCGCCTGCAGTTCGACCTCCGCGAGGGACTGCCCCGTCTCGTGGCCGAACGCGACGAGCGCCGCCTTGACGAAGGCCAGCGTGTCGATCGAGTTGACTTCCGCCTGGGTCGACATCGTGGGGGCCGCTCAGCGCTGCTGCTGGTACTGTTCGACCCGCTCCGCCTTGCGGATCAGGTAGGGCACGTAGTCCTCCGTCGCCTCGACGAATCGGGCGAAGGTGCTGAGCTGCTGCTCGAATTCCTCCGTGAACTTGGCCTGCTCCTGGTCCCGCCACGTCGAGCTGAGCGCCGCGAGTTGACGCTGCACGCCGTGCATCTGCGCCATCACCTCGGTACTGAAGAACCGCAGGCGAGCGGCGAACCGCCGCAGTTCCTCGGGATCGACGATGACCTGTCCCATGGGCCGTGTCCTCTCGCATCGGGGTCGTGCATGAACACCCCAATCGTATCGATTTCGGGCTGAATGCACACGGACGCGATGCCGCCGGGCGACCCGGGCCGGTGGGACGCGGCCGGCGGGCCGTGGCATGGACCAGCCACGTGGTGTGCGGACCGCGGAGGAGGACGTAGACTGCAGTCCCGCCGCCCGGGCGGGAGGCCGCCTCCACGCGGCCGATTCAGGCTATTCCCCGCCCGCACCCCTTCGCGTCCGATCACGGAGACGAGTCACCGATGCACGTGCCCGCAGACCATGGATCCTCCGCCCCGACGGCGACTCCCGGCGGTCACGCCGCGGCCGCCCCAGCCGGGGTCGGTCGGCCCGGACCCCAGGCGGTTCCCCCCGCCGGCCAGCAGGCGGGACAGCATCCCCACGCGCAGGCGGCGGGCGAGGTGTCCACGGAGCCGGCGCAGGGCTGGCATGTCAGCCACCTGTTCTACCGTTTCGATCGCGGCCGCCTCGCGGGGCTGT
>RFUD01000652.1 GCA_009923125.1 Planctomycetia bacterium | reverse complement strand
CCGCCCCGGCTCGCGGACGACTGCACGGTCGGCCACGGCGGGGCGACGCGTCAGCCGCGCAGGGCAGACGCCCCCGGACCATGTGGCGAACACCGACGGCGTCATCCAACGGCTCTACACAGTGCCGCTGATGGCCGACGTCCTCGGCGTGCCCGTGGCTGCGGTGCGGCACTGGCAGCGTGGCGGACTCCTCGAACCCTCGCGGCGGGCGGGCGCCCTCGAGTGGTTCGACTTCCAGCAGCTCGTCATCGGCCGCCAGTTGGCCAGACTGCTGAGCGTTGGCTTCTCGCTCCGTGACATCGACGCCAAGCTCGCGGCGCTCGCTTCCGGCAGCGCCGCCGCAGCCGCCCGCGCGGCGGGGCGAATCGTGGCCGATGGCCGCCGCCTGAGCCTGCGCTGCGACAATCGCCTGCTCGGAGACGGCGGCCAGATGCAGCTCGGGTTTTACACCGACGGCCTGGCGCTCGACGACGACACTGTCGTCATGCCACTGGTGCACACGACCGTTCCCGCGCCGACCTGCGACGGTTCGATCGCCATCGCCGTCGACGGCGACGAGCCCGACTCCACGGCCGAACTGCTCGATCTCGCCGCCGACCTCGAATCGGCTGGCGAATATGCCGAGGCCGCCGAGGCACTGCGGGCGGTGCTGCAAGCGGACCGGCCGACGGCCCAGGTGATGTTCATGCTGGCGGAGCTGCTCTACCGGGCCGGCGATCTGACCGCCGCCCGGGAGCGGTATTACGCGGCCGTGGAACTCGACGCCGATCATCTCGAGGCCCGGGCGAGCCTCGGCTGTGTGCTTGCCGAACTCGGCGAGCACGAGCTCGCACTCGCGGCCCTCGAAGGGGTGCTCCGGCAGCAGCCCGACTACGCCGACGCCCACTGGCACATGGCCGGCGTGCTCACGGACGTCGGCCGCCCCGCCGACGCCCAACGCCACCTGCGCACCTTCCTCGCCCTCGCCCCCGCGAGCCCGTGGGCCAAACTCGCCCGCGAGCAGCTCGACGGCTAATTCGGCGTCGGGCAAGCAACTCGCTTGCCCTGGACTGCCGTCTATTGCAGGAAGCGTCAGCGTCGTGGTTGATGCTGTATTGGCTGATTGCAGT
>RFUD01000651.1 GCA_009923125.1 Planctomycetia bacterium | reverse complement strand
CGCGCAGTACGAGATGGCCTTCCGCATGCAGGCGAGCGTGCCGGAACTGATCGACTTCTCCGACGAGCCCCGGCACGTGCTCGACCGCTACGGGCCCGATGTGCACGTGAAGGGGAGCTTCGCCTCCAACTGCCTGATCGCCCGGCGGCTCCTGGAGCGGGGCACACGTTTCGTGCAGCTCATGCACGCCGGCTGGGACCAGCACGGGAACCTGTACACGCAGCTCCAGACGCAGTGCCGCGACACCGACGGCCCCTCGGCCGCCCTCGTGCAGGACCTGCGCGAACGGGGGTTGCTCGCCGACACGCTGGTGGCCTGGGGCGGCGAGTTCGGCCGCACGCCCTTCGGCCAGGGCGATCCGGCCAATCCAAAGGGCCGCGACCACTTCGGCAAGGCCTACTCGTGGTGGCTGGCCGGCGGCGGTGTCCGGGCGGGCCACGTGCACGGATCGACCGACGACTACGCCTGGAACATCACCGCCGACCCGGTGCACATCCACGACATGCAGGCCACGATCATGCACCTGGCGGGCATCGACCACACGCGGCTCACCTTCCGCTACCAGGGCCGGCAGTTCCGGCTCACCGACGTGCACGGTCACGTGGTGCGGGGGATCCTGGCGTGACACGCGTTGCACAGCCGCGCCGCGCGGACGATGCGCGCATCCGCATTCGCACT
The DNA here is from genome assembly GCA_009923125.1 of Planctomycetia bacterium. Classification (GTDB taxonomy): domain Bacteria; phylum Planctomycetota; class Planctomycetia; order Pirellulales; family UBA1268; genus RGVT01. The sequence goes on along the minus strand of RFUD01000651.1, from coordinate 431 downwards.
CGCATACAAGCCCGGAGCGTGAGCGACGGGACGAGCCCCGACCAGTAACGCCCCGCCCAGATCCCCCGGCTGACGCCGGGGGCTTCTATGAACCACCCCGCTCCGCCAGCGCATGCACGCCCGGAGCGTGAGCGACGGGACGAGCCACATTGACCCCACGGGGATTCGAACCCCGGTAAAAGCGCATACAAGCCCGGAGCGTCAGCGACGGGATCCCGTTCGGTCGTCGCTCACCAGCGCTGGTGCACGAGCGGCCGGATCGCGTCGTCGTAGATCACCTGCACGGCGTCGAGCGTCTCGGGGGCGAGATCGGGACAATCCGCGGCACGGGCGTTGTCGGCCACCTGGTCCGGTCGCCGTGCGCCGGGGATCGTGCACGACACCGCCGGGAACGACAGGATCCATTTGAGCGCGAACTGGGCGAGCGTCAT
>RFUD01000066.1 GCA_009923125.1 Planctomycetia bacterium | reverse complement strand
CCCGACGCCCACGACGACTCGAAGTCGCATGCCCCGATGATGTTCACCACCGATCTCGCGCTGCGGATGGATCCCGCCTACGCGCCGATCGCCAAGCGGTTTCACGAGCAGCCCGAGGAGTTCCAGCGGGCCTTCGCCAAGGCGTGGTACAAGCTCACGCACCGCGACATGGGGCCGGTGACGCGGCTTTTGGGCCCCGAAGTGCCGCCCGCACAACTCTGGCAGGATCCGGTGCCCGCGGTCGATCACCCCCTCATCGACGCAGATGACATCGCCGCCCTGAAAATAAAAATTCTCGCCTCGGGCTTGTCGGTGCCAGAACTCGTGAAGACGGCCTGGGCGTCGGCCTCGACGTTTCGTGGCAGCGACAAGCGGGGCGGTGCCAATGGGGCGCGGATCCGCCTCGCGCCGCAGAAAGACTGGGCGGTCAATGAGCCGGCCAAGCTGGCGCGCGTGCTCGACACGCTCGAGCGGGTGCAGCGGGAGTTCAACGCCGCACAGACCGACGGCACGAAGGTGTCACTCGCCGACCTGATCGTGCTTGGCGGCTCGGCGGCGGTCGAGAAGGCGGCCCGGGACGCGGGCCACGCGATCACGGTGCCCTTCACCCCGGGCCGCACCGATGCCACGGCGGAATCGACCGACGCTGCGTCGTTCGCCGTGCTCGAACCCAAGGCCGACGGCTTCCGCAACCATCTGCCGCGGGAGATCGACCGGCCGGCCGAAGAGCTGCTCGTCGATCGGGCGCAGCTGCTCACGCTCTCGGCCCCCGAGATGACGGTGCTCGTCGGAGGGCTGCGGGTGCTTGGCGTCACCACCGGCTCGGGGCCGATGGCCTCGCTCGGCGTGCTCACCGATCGCCCCGGCACGCTCACCAACGAGTTCTTCACGAACCTGCTCGCCATGGGCACCGAGTGGCGGCCGTCGCCCGCGTGCGCCCAGTTCTTCGAGGGACGTGACCGGACGACGGGCGACCTCAAGTGGACGGCCAGCCGCGCCGATCTCGTGTTCGGGTCGAACTCGCAACTCCGGGCGATCGCCGAGGTCTACGCGAGCGCCGATGCGGAAGAAAAGTTCGTGGCCGACTTCGTCACCGCGTGGACGAAGGTCGTGCACCTCGACCGGTTCGACCTGCCTGCGGCGACGCGCCTACACTGACGCAGCAAGCGTTGGACCGTATGCCGTATGGTGTCGCGATGGTCGATCACGCAGTGCCGGTCTGTGTCTGGCTGAAGCGCGACCTGCGCGTGGCCGATCATCCGGCCCTCGCCGAAGCCGTGGCCCGGGCACGGGGCGGCGCCGTGTTCGCGGTGTTTCTCTACGAGCCCGAGGTGCTCGCGCAGCCGGAGTGGGATGCGAGCCACACGCAGTTTCAGCGGGAGTGCCTCGCGGACCTCGAGGCCGCCCTCGGCAGGCTCGGCATCCGGCTCATCACCCGGCGGGGCGAGGCGGTGGCGATGCTCGACGAGCTTCGCCGCGAGACGGGCTTCCGGCTGCTCGTGGCCCACGAGGAGACCGGCACGGGCGTGACCTACGCCCGTGATCGACGGGTGCGGCGCTGGGCCCGCGAGGCGGGCGTCGAGTTTCTCGAACTGCCCCAGACCGGCGTCGTGCGGCGGCTCGGCTCGCGGAACGGCTGGAACCGGTTGTGGGAACAACGCATGGAGGCGCCGCAGGCCGACGTGTGCCGGAGCACCGGTCGCGGTGGCCACGCGAACGTCGCGCGGCTGGCCACGGCCGGCATCCTCGGCTGCCGTGATCTGGGACACCCCGCCGACACGAAGGACCGCCAGCGGGGCGGCGAGCGGGCAGCGAGCGACGTGCTCGAAGACTTTCTCTCGCGCCGCGGGCGACACTACTCCGGCGGCATCTCGAGCCCGCTCTCGGCGCCGACGAGCTGCTCACGCTTGAGCCCATACCTGGCATTCGGCGCGGTCTCGATGCGCTCGGTCTGGCAGGCGAGCGAGGTCCGCCGGCGGGAGGTGCAGGCGAGCCTGCTCGCCGCCTCGAGCCCGCGCGACCGCGCCGACCTCAAGGCCTGGCAGCGCAGCCTGAAGGCGGTGCAGTCGCGGCTCCACTGGCATTGCCATTTCATGCAGAAGCTCGAGGACGAGCCGGCGATCGAGTTTCACACCATGCTGCGGGCGGCCGACGGCCTGCGCGAAGCCGAGGCCTGCCCCGAGCGGCTTGCAGCCTGGCAGGCCGGCAAGACGGGCTATCCACTCGTGGACGCCTGCCTGCGGAGCGTCGTCGCCACGGGCTGGCTGACATTTCGCATGCGGGCACTCGTCGTGTCGTTCGCCAGCTATTCCCTCTGGCTTCACTGGCGGCCCACCGGCCTGTTCCTCGCCCGGCACTTCCTCGACTTCGAGCCCGGCATCCACTGGTCGCAACTCCAGATGCAAAGCGGCACGACCGGCATCAACACGCTGCGGATCTACAACCCCACGAAGCAGGCGGTCGAACAGGATCCACGGGGCGTGTTCATCCGCCGCTGGGTGCCTGAACTCACCGGCGTGCCACCGGCGTATGTCCACCTGCCGTGGACGATGCCGGCCGACGTGCAGCATGCGGCCGGCTGCGTGATCGGCCGCGACTATCCCGCGCCGCTCGTCGATCACGCCGCGGCGGTCCGCGAAGCGAAGCGCCGGCTGGCGGTCGTGCGCAACGCCCCCGCGGCGCGCTGCGAGGCCCGCGGCGTGGCCGAGCGGCACGGCAGCCGCCGCGACCGACGCGGGGCGATGCAGCAGGATCCGGTGCGGCGCTCGCTCGGCCGCAGCGGCTTGGCGCGGAAGGCAATGCCAGCCAAGGATCCGCAACGGCTGCTGCCGTTCGTGTCGGCGGACACGAGTGCCGAAGCTCCTCCACCGGCGGCGGAGATGGACTGATGCGGCGAGCGTTCATCGCGGTTGCTGCAGGAATCGCTTGCACCGCCACGGTGCTGGCCGGCGATGGTGAACGTGTGGCGATCGTCCCGCACGGGCCCGTCGGCACGTGCTCCATCGCGCAGTGGAAGGCCGACTGGCCCGGATGCGGCTTCGAGGATGGCGTGGCCGAGGGCCGGCTGGCGGTCGTGAAGACCGACAGGGGCCTCGCCTATCGGGTCGATTACGCGGCCGGTGAGATCGGGCCGGAGCGGGGGGGCGTCGGCTGGCGATTTCCGATCGCCGCGGCGGATGCGGTCGAACTTCGTTACACGGTGACGTTCAGCCGCGACTTCGACTGGGTGAAGGGGGGCAAGCTGCCCGGGCTCGGCGGCGGACCCGAGAACGTCACCGGTGGCAAGCCGGCCACCGGCACCAACGGGTTCTCGGCGCGGCTCATGTGGCGGGCGGACGGCCGTGGCGAGGCGTACGTCTATCACATGCATCAGCCCGACAAGTACGGGGAGAGCATGCCGTTTCCCGGCGACTTCCGCTTCCCGGCGGCCGCTCCGATCGGCGTGCGGATGCAGCTCGCGATGAACACGCCCGGCCACCGCGACGGTCGGCTCGACGTCTGGATCCGCCTGCCTGATGCACCTGAAGCCCACGTCGTGTCGCGATCCGACATGGAGTGGCGCTCGACCGCCGACGTCGCCATCGACGCCGTGCTCTTCCAGACGTTCCATGGCGGGGGCGACCGGTCGTGGGCGCCGCGGCGGCCGTGCTCGACGGTGTATGAGGACATCGTCGTCTCCCGGCCCTGACGGGCGATCATCGAGGCGCGGCGGCCGTCGTCCGCGCATGACAGACTCGGCGTTCCTTGTGGCCCATCCCGGGCTCGACTAGACTCACCGCTCCCTCGACCCGACCGGATTGTGACGGCCGCCCACGGCCCCTCGGCATGCTCACCCCGACACCGTCGCCCCACGACACGGACCCCGCGGCGCCCCTCGAGACCGCCGGTCTCGGGCCATCGACAGCCGCCGTCCACGCCGGCGAGGCCCGCCAGAAGCCGGGTCACTCGATCACCGACCCGATCTTCGCGTCGAGCACCTACACGTTCACCGACACGCAGTCGATCGTGGACTTCATCGAGGAGGACCAGCCTCGGGAGGAGTACGGTCGCTACGGCAACCCGGGCGAGCGGGTCGTCGAGCGCAAGCTCGCCGCCCTCGATGCCGGGGAGATGGCGGTGCTCTTCGCCAGCGGCATGGGGGCCCTAGTCGGCCTGCTGATGGCGCACCTCAACGCGGGCGAAGAGATCGTGTTCTTCGACGAGTGCTACCACCGCAGCCGCGAATTCTGTCGCAAGCACCTGACGCGGTTCGGGGTCGGCTTTCGGGAGGTGCCCACCTGCGACTACGACGCGATGGAGGCCGCCATCGGCCCCCGGACGAAATTCATCGTCAGCGAGTCGCCGACCAACCCGCACCTTTCGGTCGTGGACATCGAGCGGTTCGCCGACATCGGCCGCCGCAAGGGAGTGCTCACGCTCATCGACGCCACGCTGTGCACGCCCTACAACCTCAAGCCGCTCGAGGCCGGCGTCGATTTCGTGCTCCACTCGGCCACGAAGTATCTCGGCGGCCACAACGACCTGCTCGCCGGGGTGGTCGTGGGATCGCGGGAGAAGCTCGAGCCGGTGCGACACCTGCGGGGCATCATGGGGGGCGTCAACTCGCCCCACAACGCCTACCTGCTCGAGCGCGGGCTCAAGACCTTCGCCCTGCGGATGGAGCGTCACAACGCCAACGGGCTGGCCGTGGCGAGATTCCTCGAGCGACATCCCCGGGTGCGACAGGTGTTCTACCCCGGCCTGGAGAGCCATCCCTTCCACACCGTCGCCGCGCGGACGATGCGCGGCTTCGGCGGACTCGTGACGTTCCTTCTGAAGGACGCGGACTGGCGGGCGACGGCCCGGGTCGTCGATGCCGTGAGAATCCCCCGCATCGGCCCCAGCCTCGGCGGCGTCGAGTCGCTCATCGAGCAGCCGATGGTGATGAGCTACTGGAACTACTCCCCCGCCGAGCGGGCCGCGTTCCGCATCTCCGACGACATGATCCGCCTCGCCTGCGGCATCGAGGACCCGGCCGACCTCGTGGCCGACCTCGCCCAGGCCCTCGGCTGAGCATCCCATGCAGTTCCGCACCCGCGCGATCCACGTCGGTCAGGAGCGCGATCCCTCCACCGGCGCGATCGTGCCGCCGATCCACGTGGCGAGCACGTTCGTCCAGCCGGACGCGTCGATGACGGCGGCGTACGATTACGCCCGCACGGCGAGCCCGACCCGCGGCGGCTTCGAGGCCACGCTCGCCGCCCTCGACAACGGCGCCCGGGCCCTGGCGTTCGCCTCCGGCATGGCGGCCACGCACTGCGTGACGCAGCTCCTCGCGCCGGGCGACCGGATCGTCACCGGCACCGACATCTACGGCGGCACGTGGCGGCTGTTCAACAAGCTCCTGACGGCCCACGGCATCACGATCACGGCCATCGACACGACCGACATCGCCGCGGTGCGGCGGGCCATGTCGTCCGGTGACGCCAAACTGCTGTGGATCGAGTCCCCGGGCAATCCCCTGCTCTCGATCACCGACATCGCCGCCTGCGCGGAGATCGCCCATGCGCACGGCGCGATCCTCGCCTGCGACGCGACCGTCGCCACGCCCGCGCTCACGCGGCCGATCGACCATGGCGCCGACATCGTCATGCACTCGGCCACGAAGTCGATCGGCGGCCACAGCGACCTGCTCGGCGGCGCGCTCGTGGCACGCGATGCGGAACTCGGCGCGCGGCTCCACTGGCTCCAGAACGCGACCGGCGGCGTGATGGGCCCGTTCGAGGCGTTCCTCTGCTCACGCGGGCTCAAGACGCTCGAACTGCGGGTGCACGCCCAGTCGGCCACGGCCCAGCGGCTCGCCGAGTGGCTCCTGTCCCATCCACGGGTGAAGGCCGTCCACTACCCCGGGCTGCCGCATCACCCGGGCCACGCCGTCGCCCGGCGGCAGATGGAGGGCGGGTGTGGAAGCCTGCTGAGCTTCGAGATCGACGGCGACGTGGCCGCCGCCCGCCGCGTCGTGGAATCGACGCGGCTTTTCCAGCTTGCCGTGAGTCTCGGCGCCGTGGAGTCGCTCATCGAACTCCCGGCGGTGATGTCGCATGGTTCCTACGATCCGGCGGCCCGTCGGGCCGTGGGCATCGCCGACGGCCTGATCCGCCTGGCGGTCGGCCTCGAGGCTTTCGCCGATCTCCGCGACGACCTCGCCTCGGCCCTGGCCTAAGCCTGGGCAAGCTGGGCAACCTCTGCCTGTCGCGTGGATTTCGCCGGAAGTTCCGGCCGTGCGGATGCCGATAACCCTTCCGATTGGAGAGTCGCGTCGGGCGAAGGTCGCCCCGCGACGGCTCCGGGAGGTGTCAGTCCATGAACCTGTCCGACGCACTGTTGAATCTGACCGGCGCGACGCTCCTCGTCTGCTGCGCGACGCTGACCGTGAGGGCCGACCAAGCGACCGCTCCGGATTCGGTCGCGTCGGGCCAACTCCGGTGGACTCCGCACCGCATCGCCTCGGCACCGCGCGAGGCGGGGCCGGCGGTCACGGCCGCCGCGCCGCTCCCACGAACACCCGCAGCGTCTCCTGCGGCCTCCGCATCGCCCCCCGCTTCCGCGGCGCGGGCGATCGCCGCGCCGACGGCGACGGCCACCGTGACGCTGCCCCCCGGCGTACCACCGGCCACGGAACCGGCGGCCTCGAGGTTCGCCCCGCTGCGCCAGGGTTTCACCGGGCGGTTCGGTGATTGGACGAGCCCCAATCGGCTCGCCGGCAGCCTGCAGACTTCGATCCCGTCCGATCCCGACAGCCTCTTCGGCGTCAACGTCATCCGCGCGCCGCAAGGTGAGCGTGGTCGTCCGGTGCTGGCCCAGGAGGGCCCGCAACGGATCGCGATGCCGCGCACCGGCACGCCACGCATCGGCATGGGGATGCCGCCGGCCTACGGCGGCGGCGACGCCCCGCGGTTCGACGCCTCCGCGGCGGCGGCGCCCCGCCCCTCGCGCGAGCGGATCGCGATGAACGTGGACGCCATGCCGTCGGTGATGGCCCGCGCACCGCAGGCGGCCGCGATCGACGACACCGCGGTGCCGGGGCGACTTCCCGCGGCGGCCCAGCCGCCGGCGGCGGAGACGATCCCCAGCCCGATGCCGGCCACCTCGCCCTCGATGTCCCTCGACCCCGGTCTCGGTGGAATGCCGCCGGAGATGGCGGGGCCGATGATGATGATGGATGCCCCGTTCGACGCGTCCGGGATGGGCGCACCGGGTGACGCGGCGATGTGGATGGGCCAGTATCCAACGCAGGTGCACGTGGACTCGTTCTACGACGATCCCTACGCGTGCGAGGACGGCGAGGACTGCGGCTGCCTGCCGATCGGCTACTTCGACGGCCGGTTCTGCGCCTGGATGCGGCGATTCGGCCGGCCCTACTACGGCTGGCGGTGGTATCGCGACTTCACCGCCAGTGCGGGCGTCACGAGTTTCACGAATCCGACCGACATCGGCCTCAACGGCAACTACGGCATCAACGAATACGTCAACTGGGCGATGCCGTTCTGGAACGCGTTCGGCATCGGCTGGCAGGTCGGAGCCCGCGGCATCCAGTCGAGTTTCCAGCCGGCCACGCTCAACGTCGGCGGCCAGTCGATCTCGAAGGGTTCACGCGACCAGGTGTTCATCACCACCGGCTTCTTCACGCGGGCCTTCGAGGGCCGCGGCCTGCAGGGCGGTGCCGTGTACGACTACCTGAGCGACGGCTGGTTCCGGGACGTCAACGTGGCGCAGGTGCGGAGCGAGCTGAGCTACGTCTGGGGCTACCACGAAGTCGGCTACTGGGGCGCCCACAACGTCACGGAGCAGAACGCGGTCTTCTCCTCGGGCCGGACCGCGCCGGTGCCCACCTACACGCTCGATCTGTACACGGCCTTCTACCGGCTGCATTTCGGCGACGCCAACGAGTGGCGGGTGTGGGGCGGCGCCTCGGGGAATGGCGACGGCCTGGTCGGCTCGTCGCTGCGGGCCCCGATGTCCCGCAGCCTCGCCCTCGAGGGGACGTTCACCTACCTCATCCCCAAGGAGACGAAGACGGGGACGATCGACGCCGCCGGCAGCACGATCAGCTACGGCCCTTCGGCCTGGAACGTGTCGGTGAACGTCGTCTACTACCCCGCCTGTCGCTCGCGGCGCAGCCTGGCCAGCCCGTACCGGCCGCTGTTCGACGTCGCCGACAACGGCAGCATGATCCGCTCGCTGGTCCTGCCGTAACGGCCGGCCGCAGGCAGACGGCGCCCGGGGTTTCTGGTATCCTTCCGCGGGGACGGTCGGCAGCGTGCCGGCCGGCGTCCATACGCCCCGTCCCCCGTCCTCCCGCCTTCCCTCGGACCGCACATGTCGGAAGAAAAAGATCCCTGGGCCTCCCTGGCCGAATCGCTCGGTGCCACGCCGAGTCGCGACTCGGTCCCGCCGCCGGCCGCCAAGGCGCCGCAGCCCCCACGGCCCGAACGCCGCGTCGAGCCGAAGGCCACGGCACCGCGGACCGCGCCGAGTTGGGACGATCTGGACGCGAACCTGGGTCTGCCGCCGGCCCGCGAACCGGCCCGACAGGCCGAACCGCGGCGGCCCGAACCGCGCCCTGTCGAACGACCGGCTGCATTCCAGGCCGCGGCCCCAGCCGAGCCGGCGCAGACCGAACGCCGCCCGGCGGAGACCCGGCGGGAGTTTGGGTTCGACGAACCACCGCGGCGCACCGACCGTGCGGACCGCGACGACAGGGCCGGCCGCGAAGCACAGGACGGAGACGGTGACGAGCCGCGACGCGAAGGCGGCCAGCCGCGGACCGCGGGAGACGAGCCTGCCGGTGAGGACCGGCCGCGTCGTCGCCGGGGCCGTCGTGGCGGTCGCCGCCGCGGCGGACGCGGTCGCCGCGAGGATGGCGCTTCGCTGCGACTCGATGAATCCCCCGTGCACGATGGCGGCTCCGCGTCCGAGGCGATCGACGACCTCGCCGAAGAACGGCCATCGACGGCGGCGGCTGAATCGGATGAGCGCCCGCTCGACGAGGAGGGCCGCCCGCGGCGACGGCGCCGCCGCCGGGGCCGCCGGGGTGGC
>RFUD01000650.1 GCA_009923125.1 Planctomycetia bacterium | reverse complement strand
GGCATTTTGGGTATGGGGCGCATAGGCCAAGGCATTGCCAAGCGCGGTGCGCACGGTTTTGGCATGAAGGTCATCTATCACAACCGCTCTCGTTTGGATGCGGCTTCAGAGTCCGCCTGCAAGGCTACTTATGTCAGCAAACAAGAACTGCTTAAAACTGCAGACCATTTGGTGCTGGTGCTGCCTTACTCCACCGAATCGCATCACGCCATTGGCGCTAACGAGTTGGCCCTGATGAAGCCCACTGCCACCTTGGTCAACATTGCTCGGGGCAGCATTGTGGATGATGCGGCCCTCGCCGCCGCACTGCGCCAGCGCCAAATTGCGGCGGCGGGTCTGGATGTATTTGAAGGCGAACCCAAAGTGCACCCCGACTTGTTGACCGTGCCTAATGTAGTACTTACCCCGCACATTGCCAGTTCCAGCTTGCCCACCCGTTTGGCTATGGCCCAATTGGCTGCGGATAACCTGGTGGAGTTCTTTGGCAAGCACAAGGTGTTGACCCCCGTGACCGCACTGCCAAGTGGCGTGACCTGCTGACCCACCCGCCCAATTTTTGGGGTCCAATCATTGGGCTTTGAGGAGAATTTTTGGAAACTGTTTGGATCTGGGCTCTGGGGCTCTTGGGTCTGTTGGGGTGCTTAGGTGTTGCGGGGCTTTTGCTGCTGGCCCTGTTGCTCAAGCGACCTAACTACCAGCAGGAGGCTGCGCAATCTCTTGCATCCCAAACGCAGGCCAATATGGCCCTGCTGACCGACCGTTTGGAGCAACTCAACCTCGCGCAAGAGCGGCAAGCCAAAGACTTGCGACAAGAGCTTTTGCAGCAGTTCACCATGTTTCAGCAAACCCTATTGCACCAATCGGCCGAAACTACCCGCACCCAAAACGCACAAATTGATGCCTTTGGCCAGCAACTGGCTTTGATGCGCGCCAACTTGAGCGACACCCTGGCGCAGCAAATCAATGCCATGAGCGAAGCCAACGCTCGCCGTTTAGGTGAAATGCGCACCACTTTAGAGGCGCAGCTAACTCAGTTGCAGCAAACCAACGCCACCAAGTTGGATGAAATGCGCGCCACTGTGGACGAAAAACTCCACGCCACCTTGCAA
>RFUD01000649.1 GCA_009923125.1 Planctomycetia bacterium | reverse complement strand
TAAACTAGACGTCAAGGTTGACAAAGTCTCCGAATCTGCCAAGGCAAAGATCATTGCCGCTGGTGGAAGCGTTACTGAGTAGTTAGTTAGCCAACAGGAGGCTAAAAAATGTTTAGTGCAATCAGAAGAGCTTTTACTACGCCAGATTTGCGCAACAAGCTTTTGTTCACTTTAGCTATTGTTGCCATTTACCGCCTAGGTTCATTCATTCCTGCACCGTTTGTGAATTACACCAACGTGCAGCAGTGTTTGAACGGTGGATCGGCTGCAACCACCAACGGAATCTATGAACTAGTTAACTTGTTCTCCGGTGGTGCTTTGCTTCAGCTTTCAATCTTTGCACTGGGCATCATGCCTTACATTACTGCCTCGATTATTACCCAGCTTTTGCGCGTGGTTATTCCTCGCTTTGAAACCCTTTATAAAGAAGGTCAAGCAGGTCAGGCAAAGTTAACTCAATACACCCGTTACCTAACTATTGGTTTGGGTCTATTGCAGTCAACCACTTTGATTGCAGTTGCTCGCCAGGGTCTACTCTTCGGTTCAACCTGTAATGGTCTATTCAGTGACACCTCATGGGTTGCCATCACTTTGATGGTTATCACCATGACCGCTGGTACTGGAATGATCATGTGGTTGGCAGAACTTGTCACCGAACGCGGTATTGGTAACGGTATGTCACTTTTGATTTTCACCTCTATCGCTGCTCGTTTCCCTTCAAGCTTGGGTGCTATTGCTAAGACCAAAGGCGTTGAAACACTTATCGGTGTAATCCTGGTTGGTGTTGTAATCATGATGCTGGTTATCTTGGTTGAGCAGTCTCAGCGAAGAATTCCGGTTCAGTATGCAAAGCGCATGGTCGGTAAGCGAACCTACGGTGGTCAAGCTACCTACTTGCCTATCAAGGTAAACCAAGCAGGTGTGGTCCCAGTTATCTTTGCTTCAAGCTTGCTTTACTTGCCAGGTTTGATTGCTCAATTCCAAGGACCTACCAAGGTTGATGGTTGGGTGCTTTGGATCAACAACAACCTAACCAAGGGCGACCACCCGCTATACATGCTTCTATATTTCTTACTAATCATTGCCTTTACATACTTCTATGTCTCGATCA
>RFUD01000648.1 GCA_009923125.1 Planctomycetia bacterium | reverse complement strand
TTCACGAACGTCTACAACCTCGCGTTCAACAGCTCGAAGAACGGCGCGTCCCTCGGTGGCACGCCGCAAAACGTGACGCTCACCGTCACGGGCGTGATCGTCGTCCCGGAACCGGGCGGAGTCCTGCTTGCGTTGTTGGGCGCGGCCGGTGCGGCTTGGCTCAGCCGCCAGCGCCGGGCTTGAGTACACTGCTACCGCCTCCTCACCGCCATGCGTCGCTCTGCCCTCGTCCTGGTCGCAGCCCTCGCCGCAGCGACCGCGCCCGACTGGGGATCGGCCGCCGAGCATCCGGCTTCGCCCCCGGCAGCCGGCTTGGTGCTTTGGCTCGACGCAGCCGACACAGCCACGCTCACGTTGACCGACGGTACGGTGACTGCCTGGCTCGACAAATCACCACGCGCGCGATCCTGCCGGGCCGAGGGCCGCGGGACGGCGAGGCGCGTCGCCGACGGAGCCAACGGCCGCGGCATGGTGCGGTTCGACGGCGGCGTGAGCTTTGCCACCGAGATCACGGACGCGGACAAGACGGCGCAGGGGTTCGTGAACGTATTCGTGGTATCGCGGCGGTTGCCCGATCAAGCGGGCGGCCCACAGTGGCAGCGGATCGTGTCGAGTTGGAACGGCTCGGGCCGCGACAACGCCGCGCCCAATTTCAGCGTCACGGCCGATCGTGCCGGCAAGAACGGGCCCTACAGCCCCGTCATCGACCACGCGAGCCGCAGCGACGTGACCCTGGCGAAGCTGCGGATCGGCGGCAGCGCCCAAATCGACGGGCACTATCTGCATGGCGACGTTGCCGAGGTGCTCATCTACGATCGCGAGTTCCTCACGTTCGAGGATGTCCAGGCCGTGTGCCGGTATCTCGCCGCCAAGTGGGCGGCCCCGCTGCCCCCAGGGCACGGCTGGACGCGGCGGGGGCCGCTGGGTGACACGCCAACGCGGGCGACCGACGCTTTTCCGCTCTCCGACCAGGCGAATGCGGCAGGCTGGGTCCGGCATGAGCCGCTTTCCGACGAGTTCGATGGCGGCGCGCTCGACCGGGACAAGTGGATCGATTCCATGTTTTGGTGGCCAGGTCGCCAGCCCGCGTGGTTTTCCCCCGACAACGTCGCGGT
>RFUD01000647.1 GCA_009923125.1 Planctomycetia bacterium | reverse complement strand
CACGCTGCCGCTGGTGCTGGCGTACGAGGGCGGCGTGCTGCTGCTGGGCCGCGGATCGCCCCGCAACGGCGCCGACGTCTGGCTGCGACACCTGCTCGACGGCCTGGGATTCGGGGAGTATTTCCTGCTGCCGGTGCTCACGGTGGCGGGCCTGCTCGTGTGGCAGTTTTTGTCGCAGGATCGCTGGGACACGAGCCCGCGGGTGCTCCCCGCCATGGCGGCCGAATGCGTGCTGTGGGCGGTGGTGCTGGTCGGCGTCGGCCGGCTCCAGCAGAGCCTGTGGCCGCTGCCGCCCGCGCGGCTGGAGTGGGTCGTGCTGCGGCTGCCCGCCGACGCCGCGTTCGGCTGGCAGCCGCTGCTCGCCCGCCTCATCGGGTACTGCGGCGCCGGGCTGTACGAGGAGGTGCTGTTCCGCCTGCTCATGCTGCCGGTCGGCGTGTGGCTGTGCGAGCGGCTGGGCTGCTCGACGCCGGCGGCGGCCGCCTGGGCGATCCTGCTGTCGAGCCTGCTGTTCAGCGGCGCGCACTACGTCGGCCCGCTCGGCGACGCCTTCTCGCTCTACAGCTTCACCTTCCGCACGGTGGCGGGCATGCTGTTCGCCGTGCTGTTCCTGGCGCGCGGCTTCGGCATCGCCGCCGGCACGCACTTTTTCTACGACCTGCTCGTCGGTCTCGTGTAGCGCGGCGCCCATGTTGGTAACGATCCAGGGGCCGTCCTATAATCCGTCGGCGTCGGTCGCGGTGACCGACCGCCTCGTTCCGTGGAGTCGCGTCACGTGCTGTCGGCTCGTCCCAAGGTCGCCGAACTGGTGTTCCAGCTCTATGGACGCGTGCTCCATCCGGAACTGTTCGACATCCAGGCGTCGCGCACGATCGATCGCGGCCGGTACACCGCCGTGATCGCGATCACGACGGCCGGGCACGTCGTCACCTGGCAGCGGGACGGCCTGACGCTCGCGGAGGTGGCGGCCGATGCCGGCCAGCCCCTGCCCCAGAAGCGGCGGCTGCTCTCGCACCGGGTCCATGGGGAACGCAGTGATCGCATGGAGTGCCGGGGCGGTTGCTGCTACCAGAGGTGCTTCCAGTTGGAGCGGGTCGCGCCGGAGGTGTTCTGGAC
>RFUD01000646.1 GCA_009923125.1 Planctomycetia bacterium | reverse complement strand
CGATGTGGGGCAAGCGTCCCGCTTGCCATGATTCGGCAACCGAGACGGTTGCCCACATGATCTTTCTACGTCCCCAATACCATCTCCAGATAACTCCGCGGCTCGGTCGGCCCACAGCCCAGTTCGCTCGCGAGCATCTCGATCCGAGCTTGCGCCGCGGGGACCTGATCCGACGGGACGAGCAGCTCCAGTTCCAGATAGTCCCCGAGCCCGGCGACTGCATCGAGGGCGATCTCGACCTCCGCTCCCTGCCATGCCAGCCGCGCGATGCGGCGCCGCTTCGCCACCTCGCGCACCCGCCGGAAGCCAAGCGCCTCGAGCAGTTCCGTCCAGCGGTCGAGCGTGGCCGACGCTCCGGGGGCAACCGCCGGCGCCACGGTCGCCAACGGCAGTTCGATCTCGCGGCGCGTCTTGCCGCCGCCGGCCAGCCGCGGGCCCTTCCAGGTGATCGCAACGTCGTCTCCGACGCTCCGCAGCCGGAGAGCTTCGTCGGTCTGCGCAAAGTCACGGGCCGGATGGGCGAAGTAGCGGTCGACTTGCTCGACGGGCGCGGCGAAGTGGGCTCCGAGTGCGGCGAGCCGGCCTTCGACCGCCGGCACGTCGGCCACGCGAAACTTGAGCTCGACTTCGTACACTCTGGGCGTCCCTCGCACTCCGGCGACAGGCTCGAGCCTGCCAGACGACGATGCCCTTTGTACGCTTTCTCTCCGCAGCGATCACGGTCGTCGCGCTTGCCGGCTGCGCCGGCCCGGACGCAAGCCACCCGGCCATCGGCCGCACCGTCGGGAGGCTGCCGCTGGTCTCGCTGACCTCGCACGGCCGTCCCGCACCCGCGTTTGCCGGCCGGGTCACGCTGCTCAACTTCTGGGGCACGTGGTGCCCGCCATGCCGCCAGGAACTGCCGGCGATCGCCCGCATCGCCGGCCGACTGGCCGACGACGCCCGGTTTCAGCTCGTCGCGGTGTCGTGCGGCGGGGCGGGGCCGGACGATCTCACCGAGATCACCACCACCACGCTCGAGTTCCTCGCCGGACAGCGACTCGAGATCGATCCGTGGGGCGACCCGTCCGGCAGGGCGCGGGTCGTCGTGTCGGAATCGTTGGGGTTCGACGCCTACCCGA
>RFUD01000645.1 GCA_009923125.1 Planctomycetia bacterium | reverse complement strand
TCACGGCCGTCGGGGCCGACCTGCGGGTGAAGGACCTGCGGGTCCTCCGCGACACCTACTACATCGGCGCGGTCGACGTGGGGGCGCGGCCGGGCGAGATCCTCGAGGAGGACCGGCTCGAGTTCCCCCTCCAGGCCGACCAGTTCTTCGTGCTCGGCGACAACTCCGCCGCCAGCAAGGACAGCCGCCTGTGGATGGAGGGGCACCACGTGGACCGCGACCTGCTCATCGGCAAGGCCCTGGCGGTGTTCTGGCCGCACGCGGTGCCGGCCAGCTGGGCGATCCCGGTGAAAATCAGGGGCACGGAGTTGCGATTGCCCTCGTGGCCGAACTTCGGGAGGATGCGGTTCGTGCGCTAGCGTCGGGGGCACGGGATGCCCGGACCGCGCCGGCGCCCGCTGTCGTTCCCGCCCGCATGTGGGGAGGAGCCCGATGCCGCTGTTGTCGGTCACAGGACTCGTGAAGACCTACGGCCGCCGCCGCGTGGTGGATGGCGTCGATTTCCACGTCGAGGCCGGGGAGATCGTGGGGCTCTTGGGGCCCAACGGCGCCGGCAAGACGACGAGCTTCCGCATGACCTGCGGGCTGGTCATGCCCGACGCCGGCAGCGTGCTGCTCGACGACGAGGAGATCACCCACTGGCCGATGTTCAAGCGGTCGCGGGACGGCGGCATGGGCTACCTGGCCCAGGAGCAGAGCGTGTTCCGCAAGCTGACCGTCGAGCAGAACCTGCTGGCGATCATGGAACTGGTCGGCATGCCGCCGAAGGAGCGCCGCCGCCGCTGCGAGGAACTGCTCGAGCAGTTCGACATCACGCGGATCCGCAAGTCGAAGTCGCACTACATCTCCGGCGGCGAGAAGCGGCGGCTGGAGATCGCCAGGTGCCTGGTGACGGAGCCGCGGATCATCCTGCTCGACGAGCCGTTCACCGGCATCGACCCGGTCACGATCCACTCGATCCAGAAGGTGATCACGGGCCTGCGCGACAGCGGCATCTCGATCCTGATCACCGACCATCGCGAGCGGGAGACGCTCGCCATCACCGACCGCAGCTACGTGGTGCGTGCCGGCAAGGTGCTCTGCCACGGCACGGCGCAGGAGGTGCTCACGAACCCCGACGCCAAGAAGTA
>RFUD01000644.1 GCA_009923125.1 Planctomycetia bacterium | reverse complement strand
CCGCAGGAAGTCGACGTGGACGGGTTCGACCCCGAAGGTGTCCCACTGCAGTTCGCGGATCAGGGCGCTGGTCTTCACCGCGCCCTTGAGTTCGACGATCCGGCTGCCGTGCCGGACGGCGGCGTGCACGGCCTCGCGGGTGGCGACGAGGTCGACGCACTTCTCGCCGTGGCCGTACAGAATCGCGGGCACGAGGCCCTCGTTGCGCAGGCGGCGGCTCGCACGGGAGCCCTTCTCCTTCCGCAGCTTCACCTCAACTGAATCGCTCATGGAAACTCCTCTCGGGAAGCCCCACATTGTGACACCGACCGCACGTTCCGCAAGCCGGCTTGGGTCCGGCCCGCGATCGGCGGGTTTTCCCCGGGAAAACACCGGCCGTGGCCGCCCAAGGGCGTCACTGGAACATCATGCTCACCGACTCGTTGCGGTGGATCCTCTTGATCGCCTGGCCCAGCAGGCTCGCCACGGAGAGCACGGTGATGTTGGGCAGCGATTTCTCCGCCGGCAGCGGGATCGAGTCGGTGATGATCAGCCCCGCGAACGGCGCGGCCTTGAGCCGCTCGATGGCCGGGCCGACGAGCAGGCCGTGGGTCGCCGCCGCATAGATCGCCTTGGCACCGTGACGGTGCACCACGTCGGCCGCCGAGCAGATCGAGCCGGCCGTGCTGATCATGTCGTCGAACATCAGCGCGATCTTTCCCGAGACGTCGGCGCCGATGACGTTGGTGCTCTTCGTGGTGTCCGCGCTGAGCCGCCGCTTGTCGACGATCGCCAGGGGCACGCCCAGGTGGTTCGCGTGGCCGACCGCCCGTTTGATGCCCCCCGCATCGGCGCTGACGACCACGAGTTCGTCGTGCGGCAGATCCAGCGACTGCAGGTGGTTGTTGAGGACCGGGGCGGCGTAGAGGTGATCGACCGGCACGTCGAAGAAGCCCTGGATCTGGGCGGCATGCAGGTCCATGGCCAGCACGCGGTCGGCACCGGCCCGGGTGATCAGGTTGGCGACGAGCTTGGCGGTGATCGGCACCCGGCCGGCGTCCTTGCGGTCCTGGCGGGCGTAGCCGAAGTAGGGGATCACGGCCGTGAGGCGGTAGGAGCTGGCCCGCTTGAAGCTGTCGATCATCACGAGCA
>RFUD01000643.1 GCA_009923125.1 Planctomycetia bacterium | reverse complement strand
GAGAACGTGGTCGTGAGGAACTGCCGCAGGCTCCTCGCGTCGCTCTCGCCGGCCATCTCGGCGAGGGCCTCGAGCGAGATTTTCTGCGCGGAGGGGCCGCCGCCGTAGGCCAGCGACGCCTCGATGACGAACGGGTTGCCCCGGTACACGCCGGGCGGGCGCGTGGCCGCCGTGAAGAACTCGCCCGGCACGACCTGGCGGATGCCGGCCAGCAGCCGCTGCTCGCCGATGGGCACGACGCAGTCGGTCGCCGGCGGCGGGATCTTCGTCTCCTGGATCGCCTTGAACAGGGCGTCGGCCTCGCCGCGGCCGAGCTTGCCCGTGGTCACCCTGCTCGACAGCTTCGCGGTGTCGCAGATTTTCCTGGCCGTGCCGTGCGACACCCGCGAGAACGACTGCGTCAGGAACTGCGCGAGCGTGATCTTGGGATGCTCCTGCAGCATCGTCACCAGGCGGCCGAGTTCCACCCCGTAGGGATGCGGCTTGATCTCCTTCGGCTCGGGAGGCAGGTCGTCGGTGGACCGTTCGAAGATCCGCTCCGGGCCGTCGGGCCCCTGGAAGTGGATCCGCGCGTGGGGATTGGAGATCGCCGTCTGTTCCAGGTATTCCTCCACGCTGCCGCGGCCGCGCTGGAACTTCGCCTCCATCTCGATCGTGACCCGGGTGCCGTGGTCGATCGCTTCACCCCTGTCGTTGGCGGGCACCCACTCGATCTGGTGCTTGGCCATGAGGTCGGCGCCCGCCTTGCCGGCCGGGATGTCGACCCCCTCGCCCTTGCCGTTGAGGATCTCCGGTTGATTGGTCTTCGTGTCGATCCGCAGCTCGGAGTAGTGGGCCGGATGCTTGGCGTCGATCTTCGAGATGATCTTCACCGGCTTGCCGGTGGTCAGCACGCCGTACATGCCCGCCGCGGAGATGCCGATGCCCTGCTGGCCGCGGCTCATCCGCAGCCGGTGGAACTTCGACCCGTACAGCAGCTTGCCGAAGATCAGCGGGATCTGCCTGCTGACGATGCCCGGGCCATTGTCCTGGACGCCCATGCGGTACCGGCTGCCGGAGTCGCCGACCTGCTCGATGTGCACCCAGATCTCCGGCACGATGCCCGCTTCCTCGCAGGCGTCGAGCGAGTTGTC
>RFUD01000642.1 GCA_009923125.1 Planctomycetia bacterium | reverse complement strand
CGGCGTAGATCGCCTTGGCCGCGGGGTGGCGGCCGGCGAGCATGGCGATCCAGAGGGCGGCGTCGTCCTCCCATGCCGCGGCGGCATCGCCGATGGCGACCAGCGGCGCCGCGCCCCGCGCGAGCGCGTGCCGGACGCCCTCGAGCAGCGGCAGGGAGGGGGATCGATGCACGAGGCGAATCGGGCCGACGGGCAGCACCTGCCGCGTGAGGGACTCCTCCGCGGCCCGCGTGGAACCCCCGCGGTCGCCGTCGGCGAGCAGCACCACGTCGAGCGGCGGCGAGGAGCCGCAGGCCCGCGCGAGCGGCTCGAGACGGATCGCCCGGGAGGTGGCCGTGAGTCGGATCCGCGTGAGGGCCCGCTGCACGCCGCGCCGCAGCGACTTCAGCCGTCGCGCAAGGGAGACGGGCGCCGCGTCCGCGGAAGTCCGATCGTGCCGCACAGCATTCCCTCGCCACCATCGCCGCGGCATCCCGGCCGCGGCGGCGGCAGGATACCCGACGCGGGGCGAATTCCGCGAGGCGGCGCGACCGCGTGGCCCGCGCGTTCGGCACCCGGTGGGCCACCGGCTACGATGAGGAACCATGACCAATGAACCGCACGCCGCGGGAGCAGGCCGCGAACTCTCATCGTGGGCTGCCGTTGCGGCACCTGCACGAGCGCCGATCCACGGAACCAGCGCACCCGCACGAGCGTGGCCCTCGGCCTGCCCGGCGGCACGCTGCTCATCGACACCACACCCGACCTCCGCAGCCAGCTGCTCCGCGAGCGGATCGACGGCGTGCAGGCGATCCTCTACACCCACGACCACGTGGATCACGTCTACGGCCTCGATGACATCCGCCCGATCTGCTACCGCTCGGGCGGTCCGGTCCCCGTCTACTGCGAGGAGCGCGTGGAGCGGCGGATCCGCAGGGCGTTCGACTACGCGTTCGAGACGATGCCCGTGCCGGGCGGCGGCGTGCCGAAGATCGCGTTCGAGCGGATCACCACCGCGCCCTGCGACATCCTCGGCGCCCGCGTGGTCCCGCTGCGGCTGCGGCACGGCGTGTTCGACGTGCTCGGATTTCGGTTCGGAAACGTCGCCTACTGCACCGACACCAACCTCATCCCCGACGAGACCTGGCCGCTGCTCGG
>RFUD01000641.1 GCA_009923125.1 Planctomycetia bacterium | reverse complement strand
CCGCTGCCCGCGCGGGACTCGGCCGAACCCGCCCCGCCGTCCGCCCGCGGGGGGCAGGTCGTGTTCGAGGCGTCACGATTCACCGTGGTGCGGATCGAGGAGCCCGGTGCCACGCGGGTGCGCGACGTGATCGAGCACCCGGGCAGCGTGGTCGTCGTGCCACTCGTGTCGTCGCGGGAGATCTGCCTCGTCGAGGTGGTGCGGATCGCGGTGGGCCGGACGCTCCTCGAGCTTCCTGCCGGAACACTCGATCGGGTGGAGTCGCCCGCGGAGGCGGCCAGGCGCGAGCTGGCGGAGGAGACCGGCTACCGGGCCGGTCGGCTCACGCCACTCGGCGGATTCTGGATGTCCCCGGGCATCCTGCGGGAGCGGATGCACCTGTTCGTCGCCGAGGATCTCGTGCCCGGGCCGCAGGCGCTCGAGCCCGGCGAGCAGATCACGACGCGGCTCGTACCCTGGAGCGAGGCGCTGGCGATGTGCCGTGACGGACGGATCGAAGACGCCAAGACGGTCGCCGGGATCCTCCTCTGCGCGGCCCGCATGAACGGTCAGCCGGACGCCTCACCCGCCTGCGGCTGATGGTTCGGCGTGCGGTCGAGCAGGAACAACAGGCCGCCGATCAGGCCGGCGAGGATCGTGGACAGGAACCACAACAGCCCGATGGCGACCGCCTGCTCCCGGGCCACGCCCGAGGGCGCGAGCAGAAAGGCGAGCCCGCCCTCGCGGATCCCCACGCCCCCGATGCTCACCGGCAGCACCATCGCCAGCGCGACCAGCGGCACGACCGCGAACCAGACCGACAGCGGCAGCGTCACGCCGAGAGCGCGGGCCACGAGCGCGACCGAGACGGCCCCGCCCATCTGCACGAGCATGCTCCAGCCCACGGCCCGGGCCATCAGGCTCGGCCGCATCTGGTAGGGGAGCAGGCGTCCGATGAACGTCCGCGCCGCATGGGGCTCCGGGAACAGCGACAGCAGCCGGTCCAGTGAGCCGACCCCGAGCCACACCACTCCGAGGACGACTGCCAGCAGCGCGGTGCCGATGGCGGCGGCGCTGCGGGGCATCGAGTGGTCGAAGCTCGCGACGCTCTTCGGCACGATCGACTGGCGGTGGTGGGCGGCGGGGTTCGCCGCCGGCAT
>RFUD01000065.1 GCA_009923125.1 Planctomycetia bacterium | reverse complement strand
TATCGCGGCCCGCCGCGAGCACGTGTTTTCCGTCGGGCGTGAACGCCACGCTCGCAAGCTCGCCCTGCGGCTGGCTGAGCGTGTCGAGCCGCACGCCGTCGCTCGCCCGCCAGAGCTTCACCGTCTCGTCGGCGCTCGCCGAGCCGAGGAGTTTGCCGGACGGATGCCAGGCTAGATCGAACACGGCGCCGTTGTGGACGTCGATCGACCGCACGAGGGCGCCGTCGGCCACGTTCCAGAGCTTGATCGAGCGGTCGTAGCCCGCCGTGGCGAGCGTCGCCCCGTCGGGGGAGAGTTCGGCGTCGTAGAGCAGGTCGCGATGCGGGCCGAACGACCGCACGAGCCCACCGGTCGTGGCAGCGCGAATCTCCGCCACGCCGCGCAGGCCGACGACACCACTGGCGACCACGAGCTGCGATCCGTCACGGCTGAAGTGTACGGCGGCGACCGGACCCGGGAGGTCGGCGATCGTGACGAGCGGCTGTGCCGCCGGGCTGCCGTTTTCCACAGCCAGGATCTCCACGGTGCGGCCACGAGCCACGGCGAGCCGGGTGCCGTCGGGGGATGCAGCTGCAGCCGTGACGGGCTTCGCCGCGCGCGACGGGGTGAGCGCGGGCACCACGAGCGTTTCGAGAATGGACGTGTCGCTGGCGGGGCCGGGTGCGCCCGCCGCGATCCAGGCCTCGAGCGTGGCCAGGTCGGCCGCCGGCACCTGCGGCTCGTCGGCGGGCGGCATGTGGTCTTCGGCGGTGCTCTTGATGCGCTGGATGAGGACCGAGCCGGCCGCGTCTCCCGGCACGATCGGATCGCCCGAGCCGGCCCCACCTGTGCGGAGCGTCGCGAACCGCTCCACGGAGAAGTCCGACTCCGCCTCGCGGTCGTTGTGGCAGCCGGAGCAGTAGGTGCGCAGGATCCGTGCGATGTCGCGATCGTACGAAACGGGCTCCGCCGCCCCGCAGGGCAGGGCGATCGCAATGCAGCAGAGCAGAGGGAGCAGGCGTGTCATGAAAATACTTCAGTGGCGAAACAAAAACTCGCGGCTCGTGAGGAGCGACCAATACATGTCTTCCACGATCTGCCGCTTCTCCTCCGGCGTGGCCTTCGAGAGCATGTCTTCGAAGGGCTTCCGCTCGGTATCGGTGGGCTTTCGCGATAGCGCGAGAATCCAGGCGTCGTCCACGAGCGTGGCGGGCGCCGGGTCGGTGGCCATGATCTGCGTCACCCGCCCCTCCTTCGCTGCGAGCTTGCCGTTGAGCGTCGAGCCGTTGGAAAGGTGGAGCACCTGCACGAGGCTCGGCTGACTCGACCGCTCGCACTCGCAGGTGATCTCGCGGGCGTTGCGGCCGAACGTGTCGAGGAAGTAGTTCTTCACGGACGAATCGCCGAGCTCGAGGGCGCGGGTGTCGTCGTCGTAGCCCTCCAGCTTTTGCGTGGAGCCGTCGGCGAGCACCGTCTCTGTGTAGCGGTCGCGCACGCCCGTCACGTCGGCGATCGCGTCGGAGAGCACCTCGGCCATCAGCCGCTTGGGGTAGGCGCGGGCGAACCAGCGGCGGTCGTCACGATTTTCGGGCAGGGGCATGCTCGAGCGGGCGTAGGTCTCCGAGAGGAGAATCAGCCGCATGAGCTGCTTGAGGTCGTAATGGTGCTCGATCGTGAAGCCGCACAGGGCATCGAGGAGTTGCTCGTTGCTGGCGGGGTTGCTCGTGCGCAGGTCGTCCACCGGCTCCACGAGGCCGAGGCCGAAAAAGTTGGCCCACACGCGGTTCACGATCGCCCGGGTGAAGTAGGGATTCTCCGGCGCGGTGAGCCAGCGAGCGAGCGGCTCGCGGCGGTCGCCCGCGTCGTCGAGCGGCAGTGGCTCGCCATCGAGCGGCGCGGGCGGCTGCGGCCGGCCGGTCTTCGGCTGGAGCAACTCGCCGCGGGATTCGACGTACAGCGTGCGGATTCCGTCACCATTCCGCGAGTCGCCACCCCAGCCCTTGGCGCGGACCCGCGAGAAGAGGTTGGCGAAGGCGTAGTATTGGTCGTTGGTCCATTTTTCAAGCGGATGGTTGTGGCACTTCGCGCAGTTGATCGACAGCGCGAGAAAGGCCTGGCTCACGTTTTCCGCGAGCGTCTCCGGGTCTTGATGCACGGCGAAGAAGTTCGTGGCGCCGTGTTGGGTGCTCGAGCCGCGGGCGGTGACCAGTTCGCGCACGAGCCTGTCCCAGGGCGCGTTCTCCGCGACACGATCGCGGATCCACTGGGCATAGGCCGTCACGGCCGCGGGCCGGAGCTTGGCGCCTGTAACGAGCAGGATGTCGCTCCATTTATAGGCCCAGTAATCCACGAACTCGGGGCGGGCGAGGAGGAGATCGACGAGCCGCTCCTTGCGGCGGGGCGAGCGGTCGGCCAGGTAGGCATGCACCTCCTCGGGCGACGGCAGCCGGCCGATCGTGTCGAGGAACGCGCGGCGGAGGAACGTGGCGTCGTCACAGGGGGGCGAGGGCTTGAGATGCAGCTTTTGAAGCTGCGCGAGATTGAGCTCGTCGATCACGTTGGCCCGCGGGGCGGCGGCATACACGTCGGCTGCCACCGTGTGGGGAAAGGGCGCGAGCACCCGGGCCACGGCAATCTGTGAACTGAACCAGGCCGTCACCGCCCCCTCGCCGTGTCCGATCACGTTCACGGTGCCCGCGGGGTCGATGGTCGCGATCGTCTCGTCGGCCGATGTGAACCGGGCCCAGCGGGTGACGTCGCGCGACGAGCCGTCGCTGTATTTCGCGGTGACCCGCAGCTGCGCCGTCTGGCCCGGCGCGAGCCCGCTCTCGGCGGGCGCAAGCTCGATCGCATCGAGGGTTTTCTCGTCCTCCTTCGGACCCGGGCAGCCGGCCTCGATCCAGGCGGCGAGGAGCGCGTAGTCGTCGCCGCCCACGTCGAGCCGCTTGCCGCCTTTATGGGCCAGCGCCATCGTCGGCTTCGTGAGTAGCAGGCTCGTGCCCGGATCGGCAAGATCGACGCGGCGGCCGCGGGCGTCGCGCGTGATCGCGAGGTAGTCGCTCTGCGGATCGTAGCCGAAGAGCGAGAGCCGGAAGCCCGCCTTGCCGGCGAGCGCGCCGTGGCAGCCGCCGCCGTTGCAGCCGGCCTTCGAGAGGATCGGCATCACGTCGAGCTGGAAGCTCGGCTCGTCGGCCCGCCCGATCGCACAGAGGCAGAGCACAATGGCAAGCGAGACGCTTGCCCCACGTGCCGTCTTGGCAAGCGAGACGCTTGCCCCACAGGAGATCAGCCGCCTCATGCGAAGAGCTCCTTGATCGGGTCGGTGCCGAAGTCGGTGAGCGCGAAGGGACGTCCGGCGGGGCCGGGAAGGTGCATCTCGTGGTCGAGGCCGAGCGAGTGGAAGATCGTGGCCACGATGTCGCCGGGCTTCACGGGCCGCTCGGCAGGGAACGCGCCGATCGTGTCGCTCGCCCCCACCACACGGCCGCCCTTCACGCCGCCGCCGGCGAACGACACCGTAAAGCATTGCGGCCAGTGGTCGCGGCCCCCCGCGGGGTTCACCTTCGGTGTGCGGCCAAACTCGGAGAGGCCCGCCACGAGCGTGTCGTCGAGCAGGCCACGCTGGTGGAGGTCTTCGATGAGCGCGGAGTAGCCCTGGTCGTACATCGGGCAGACGACCGTCTTCATACCCTCGATCGACGTGAACGGCTTCGAACCGTGGATGTCCCACGAGGTCTCGTCGAACACCGTGAGGAACGTGTTGATCGTAACGAACCGCACGCCGCTTTCCACGAGCCGGCGCGCGAGCAGGCAGCATTGCCCGAAGCGGTTGAGCCCATAGCGCTCGCGGACGGCCTGCGGCTCCTTCGAGAGGTCGAAGGCCTCGCGGGCCTGCGGGCTCGTCATCAGCCGGTAGGCGGCGTGGAAGTTGTCGTCGAGGAGCCGCGCGTCTTCGCTGGCTTCGAACTGCTTCGCCGCCCCCTCCACGATCTCGCGCATCTTCTGACGCCGGTCGAGCCGGGCCACGGAGATCTGGTCGGGGGGCAGCAGATCGGGCACGCGGAAGTTCGGCTTCGAGGGATCAGCCATGAGCGCGAAGGGATCCTGGGCCTTGCCGAGAAATCCGCCGGCCTGGCCGTTGGGCAGGTTGCCGCCGCCGCGGCCCATGATCTCGGGGAGCACCACGAACGGCGGCAGATCGGTGCGGCGACCGAGCAGATACGAGGCCACGCTCCCCGCGTGCGGCGTCTGGATGCCCCCGGTGAACCGCCGGCCGGTCTGCATCATCTGCCAGCCGGCGTCGTGCACCGCCGCGCCGTCGTGGTGGCACGAGCGCACGAGGGAAAACTTGTCGGCGATTTCCGCATGCTTCGGCAACAGTTCCGAGACCTCGAAGGCGTCGCTCTTCGTGCGGATTGGCTTGAAGGGGCCGCGGATCTCGGCTGGGGCGTCGGGCTTCATGTCCCAGAGGTCCATGTTCGACGGCCCGCCGAGGTTGAAGATCGTGATGCACGACCGCTTCTCGCAGCCGGGGCGAACCTTCCCCTCGCTCGCGGCGCGGGCGTATTGCGGGAGCGAGAGGCCGACGGCCGCCAGCGCGCCCACGTGCAGGAAATCCCGCCGGCTTGTACCCGACCCGCAGAGGACCGCCCGCTCACCGGGCCGGGCGACGCGAAATTCAAACATGCTGGGTGCTCCGTGCGGTACGAACTTCTAGACCATTGGATTCTAGCCCGGAGGCGTCCAGGCGTCATTTGACGAACACCGCATTGTTTTGTATTTAAGGCGCATGAGCATTCAGGGATTGCTGCCGATGCTTTCAGGTTTTGCCGCGGTGCAGGTGCTCGACCTGTTCGACGCGCTGCCCGACGTGTTTCTGTTCGTGAAGAATCGGGAAAGCCGGTTCGTGAAGTTCAACAAAGCCTGGCTCAGCATGCACGGCTGCGCGACTGCGGCCGACGCGCTCGGCAAAACCGACTACGACTACCATCCGCCGGCGCTTGCAACGCAGTATGTCGCCGAGGACGAGCGGGTGATGCGGTCGGGGAAGCCGCTCTGCGATCAAGCGTGGCTCGTCCCTGATCACACGGGAATGCCGCGTTGGTATCTGTGCACGAAGATTCCGCTGTTCGACGCCGACGGCACCGTGTCGGGGCTGGCTGGCGTGCTGCGGCCGTTTGATCATGCCGGCAACGCGCCCGATGAATACCGGCGGCTCACGCCGGCGATGGAATATGTGCTCGCACACTACCGGCGGCCGATCAGCGTCGCGGACCTGGCCCGCCGGGCGGAGCTGTCTGCGAGCCAATTGCAGCGTGAGTTTCGCCGGCTCTTCGGCATGAGCGTGGGCGACTACCTGCTCCGCCTGCGGCTCCTGATGGCCCAGCGGCGGCTGCGGGAGACGGCCGACGCGATCGGCCAGATCGCAGCCGACTGCGGTTTTTACGACCAGAGCCATTTCACGCGGGCCTTCAAGGCCCACACCGGGCTGGCCCCGCAGCAGTATCGCCGTCGCGGCGGACCTCCGCGCGAGTGATCATGCGGTACCATCCTCTGTCGACGCCGTTTCCCCTTGCGACACCTTTTCTGAGGAGCCCGTTCATGAACACCGCTTCGCCCGCCCGTGGAGACGCCGACGTGCGGCCCGCCGCCGAGCCCGTGAACTCCCGGCGTGAGTTTCTCACGACGGCCGTCCAGGCCGCAGGCGCTGTCGCGTTGCCGACGATCGTGTCGGCGCGGGCGCTCGGGCTCGAGGCCCGGGCCGCGGCGGCGAGCGAGCGGCTGACGCTCGGTGTGATCGGGTTCGGGCCGCGGTGCAAGTATGTGCTCACCGAGATGCTCAAGTTTCCCGACGTGCAGTGCGTGGCGATCGCCGACGTGCAGAAGCGGTGTCGCGACGAGGGCAAGCAGCTCGTCGATGCCGCCTACGGCACCTCTGGCTGCACCACCACCGGCGACCTGCGAGAGCTGCTCGCCCGTGCCGACATCGACTGCGTGCTGATCGCCACCGGCGACCGCTGGCACGGCAAGGCGGCGATCATGGCGGCGGAAGCGGGCAAGGACGTCTACTGCGAGAAGCCCTGCGGGCTCACGATCGACATCTGCGGCCAGATCGACGACACGATGCGGCGCACCGGCCGGATCTTCCAGGCGGGCACGCAGCGGCGGAGCGTGCCGAACTTCATCCGCGTCAAGGAACTCGTTCAGGCGGGCAAGATCGACGCCCTCACGGAGATGCACGCCTCTGTCTACATCCCGTCGCTCAACAACAACTGGCTTCCCGCACAGCCGACACCCGATCCGGAGCTGTGCGACTGGAATGCGTGGCTCGGGCCAGCGCCGTGGCGTCCCTACAACGCCGAGTATCTTGGCCGCGGGTGGCGGGGCGTCTACGACTTCGAGGCCGGGGCGCGACTGCTCGACTGGGGCGTGCACACCGTCGACCTCTGCCAGTGGGTGAAGGGGGCCGACGGCACCGGTCCGGTCGAGTTCACGCCTTCTGAAACCGGCATCATCTGTCGGTACGCCGACGGCGTCTCTCTCACCCTCCACTTCCTCGCCGATCCCTTCAAGGACCGTGGGCCGCAGTTCAACACGCAACTCGGGACCTGCCCGGTGCGATTCGTGGGCCGGGAGGGCTGGATCTCGACGGGCGATGCCGGCCTGGTCGACGTGGAGCCCGCGACGCTGGCTTCCGAATTTCCCGATGCCGTCAAGCGGGTGAAGGGCACCGACGCGGCAGCTCATGCCCGCAACTTCTTCGACTGTGTGAAGAGCCGGCGGCCGGCTGTCTGCAACGCCGGCGTGATGCGGCGATCGCATGTCGTCGCCCATGCCGCGGCGAATTCCTGGATCCTGGGCCGCACGCTCGGGTTCGATCCGGCCACCGAAGCGTTCACGAGCGGCGGCAAGCCCGACGCCGAGGCCAACGGCCTCAAGAAGCGGCCGGAGCGGGAGTTTTGGGTATGAGCATGGCCCAGCTTTCCAGCCTTCTCGTTGCTGCGAGTCTGCTGCTCGCTGCGACGGACCGCTCTGTCGTGGCCGAGCCGCTCTTCGACGGCACGACGTTCACCGGGTGGGAGGGCGACACCGCGCACGTCTGGCGGATCGAGAACGGCGAGATCGTGGCCGGAGCGCTCGACCGCAGGCAGGAGAAAAACGACTTTCTGTGCACGAAAAAACGCTACGGCAACTTCGACCTGCGGCTGAAGATCAAGCTGGCGGGCTCCGAGGGGTTCGTGAATTCCGGGATCCAGTTTCGCAGCGAGCGGATTCCTGAGAGCCACGAGCTGATCGGCTATCAGGCCGACTTCGGCAAGGGGTTTGACGGCGCGCTCTACGACGAGTCGCGCCGGAATCGGATCTTGGCGCAGCCGTCGGCCGACGTGCTGGCCAAGGTTTCCCGACCGGGCGAGTGGCACGACTACCGCATCCGGGCCGAGGGGCCGCGGGTGCAGCTCTGGGTGAACGGCATCCAGACGGTCGACTACACCGAGACCGAGCCGGGCCTGCCGGCCAAGGGCGTGATCGCGCTGCAAATCCACGGCAACGCCGTGTCGGAGGTCCGCTTCAAGGCGATCGAGATCGACGAGTTGCCGCCCATCGACTAGACGCTTCGCCGAGATGCTCAAACGCGTCGCACGCGCGGAAAGCTGGGCGTTCACCGATCACATGGCCGAGAAGTTGAATGTGCCGTTTGATTTCCTGTCTAGGTTTTTGGCGGGTTCGCGGGAGTGACACTGGTCGTCGCCGCCGGCACCGGTCACCGGGCCTCCATGGCCATGCGGTCCGCCGCGCACGCCAGCGCCACCGTGGCCACGCTGTCGGCCTCGGTGAGCCGGCGGCGGTGCAGCCGGTCGCGGATCCACGTGATCTGGTCCGCCGCCAGGTCGCGAACCACGTCGCCGTAGATCCCGAGCTTGTCCTTGCCGACGCTGAACGAGATCTCCACGAGCGCGGCGGCATCGAAGCTGCGAAAGCGGCCGCGGGCGTGCCGGGCTGCGCCGTCGTAACAGTCGATCAATGTGACGTCACTGTCGGGCAGCATCCCTGCCAGCGTCGCGCCTGCTGCGTCATCAACGAGGCCCCGGAGCGTCCCGTGCGTGGGTACCCAGTCGAACAGCCGGATCTCGCCGCGTTCGAACACCAGCCGCATCTCCTGGCGGTCCATTCGCGAACACTGGTGGAAACCGTGCTCGAAATGAAAGAGCACCCCCGCGTGGGGCGTGGCGACCACCGGCCGGTCACCTGTCATTGGTCGGGCATACCTGCAGGTGCACATCACCTGTTCCTCGACCGTCGGGGCAGCCGTGTCACGGGCCGCGTCCACCGGCCGCATGCTCCGGGCAGCCGCCACGACCTGTCCCTGGCCCAGCCAGTAGGCGACGAGATCGAAGAAATGCACGCCATGCTCGACGAAGATACCGCCGCTGATCTCCCGGTTCCAAAACCAGTGGCTTGGTTCCAGCCCCTCGTCGGCCGCCTCGTTGACGAACAGGCCGTGCACGAGTTCTCCCAGGAGCCGTGACTCGATGACCGATTTGACAGCGTCGGCGAGCGGGTTGTAGCGCTCGACGAGATTCGCCACGCAGAGTCGCCCGTGCCGGGCGGCCAGGGACTGAAGCGCCTCCGCATCGGCCACGGTGGTTGCCAGCGGCTTTTCGGCGAGCACGTGCTTGCCGGCCTCGAGTGCCGCGCGGGCCTGCTGGAAGTGCATGGCCGGCGGCGTCGCGATGTAAACAAGATCGATTTCAGACGCGGCCGAAATCGCTTCCGGAGCCAGCACCGTGGCACCGAGTTCCACGGCAGCCCGTTGGGCGGCCGCGGGATCGATATCGGCAACCGCCCGAATCGTCACGCCGGGCAGCCGCCGGTAGCGGTCCATGGAGAACCGGGCAAACGCCCCGCAGCCGACGAGCCCCACGCGGATCACGTTGGCGTTACCGTGGCCGGGCAGCGGCGCCGCAGAGGGGGCGGCTGGGGCGAAATCATCGACGCTGGCGAGAACGGTTTGCATGGAACGCACCCTGAGATGGACGCGTTTATGCGCGGCTGAGCGAATGCCCCGGCGACCGCACCGTCGCCGAAGGACTATATCCCTGCGGCAGACGCGAAGAGAAACCATCAGACCGAATCGGTGCCTGGCACCGA
>RFUD01000640.1 GCA_009923125.1 Planctomycetia bacterium | reverse complement strand
GGCCGCCAGGCCGAAGCCGAGGCACACCCGTCCGAGCGTCACGAGCGTGTTGGCGACGAGTCGGCGCTCGCCGAAGACGGCCGGCACCTTGGCGAGCGTCTCGCCGGGGCTCGGCAGCATCGCCGGGCTGATGAACCGGCTCTCCGGCTCACCGGCGGTGGCCAGGAACCAGAGCGCGAGCACACCGGCGATCGCCGTCACGCCCCAGAACAGCCCCGCGGCCACGGGGGCCTCGCCCCGCAGCGGCCGGGCCGGGGCCGCAGGTGCCGATGCGCTGTTCATTCCTTTTCCGCGGCGTAGACCTTGATCTCCACGCGGCGATTGAGCGCGTGGTTGTCGGGATGGTCGTCGTCGGCGGGCCGGTCCCAGCCCAGGCCGTCCACGGCGAACCGGTTGTCGTCGAACTTGAACTTCTCGACGAGCGCGTCCTTCACCGACCGCGCCCGCTCGAGCGACAGTTCACGCACCATCGCGGCGGGCACGGCGCCGCGCATCGACGCGTCGGTGTGCCCCTCCACGACGATCCGGGCGTTGCCGAACTGCTTGGCGAGGGCGCCGGCCTCGTCGAGCACCAGGTCCACCCGTGCGTCGTAGGGCTCCTCCACGTCCCGGCCGTCGATCCGCCGGATCACCTTCTTTCGCAGGTCGGCGCTGTTGGGGAAGAAATGGATCACGATCGTGTTGGTGAGGATCTCCTCGTTCTCCGCCCGGATCTGCTGGACGGTCTTCGGCGACAGGGACGCCGTGTACTCGTCCTTCGAGTTCGCGTACTTCGCCTCCGCCCCGAGTTTCTGGATCACGGAGAAGTCCATCACCTGGTCGAACGGCACGGGGTTGCTGGAGATCGCGCCGATCCGGCGGTAGAGCATGTAGGCCTGCTTCCAGATCCGCTCGAAGTTCGCCGGGTTGTTGCGATTGAGGAAGAACTGATAGTTCTCGGCCCAGTTGGTGGAATGGGCGTCCCCGAGCATCGACAGGGCGTCGGCGGCGGGGATCGTGTAGCCGTCGGCCATCAACTGCGCCACCTCCTTGCGGGCGGTCTCCGACTTGAGCTCTTCCATGGCGTCGAAAATGCCCCGCACGATCGCCTCGATCTTGTCGGGGTGGTCCTTGGCGAAGTCGGCCCGGGCGAACCAGAC
>RFUD01000639.1 GCA_009923125.1 Planctomycetia bacterium | reverse complement strand
GCCCGGCAAGCGCCGGGTGGAGATCTCCGCATCGGCACCCGCCCCGGGCACGCCCGACCCGCCGACGGGTCCCGTGCAATTCGTGGAGATCGTGCCTCCCCGCTACAACACGAAGTCCACGCTCGCGGTGGAGGTGAAGGAGCCGGGGCCAAACACGTTTACCTTCGAGCTCGAGTCGAGCGTGAAGCGGTAGGCCCCGGCTTCGCTCGACGCGGTGCCGACTTCGAGCGCGACAACTGCGTGGAG
The DNA here is from genome assembly GCA_009923125.1 of Planctomycetia bacterium. GTDB lineage: Bacteria > Planctomycetota > Planctomycetia > Pirellulales > UBA1268 > RGVT01. The sequence goes on along the minus strand of RFUD01000639.1, from coordinate 894 downwards.
CGGCGCCGAACGAGATCAGCGTCGAGGAGAATGTCGCGGGCCGGCAGACTGGGATGCTCGATCCGCTCCCGCATCGCCTGCATCGCCATCGTGCCCAGCGCCCGGCAGGGCTGGCGGATCGTGGTCAGCGGCACCCGCAGCAGCCGCGAGTAGCGCACGTCGTCGAATCCCGCCACCCGCGCGTCGCCGGGCACCGCCACGCCTAGTTCGTCGAGCGTGTGCAGGAGGTTGGCGGCGGTGACGTCGTTGCCGCAGACATAGGCCGCGTCTCCTCCCTCGCGCAGGAGCCGCCGCACGAAGGCCGGGTCGGCGGGATCGCCGAACTGCACCCATCGGGAATGTGGATCGAGGCCGGCTTCGCGCAGGGCGTCGCGGTAGCCGGCGATCCGCAGCCCGATCGTGGGGGCGGAGAGCGGACGGGCCACGAACACCACGCGGCGTTCCCCCTGCTCGAGAAGGTCGGCCACGAGCATGTGGGCGGCCCGCCGATGGTCGATCGAGACCACGTCGAACCGGCTGCGGCGCGGATGTGGCACGATGTCGCGATCGAGCAGCACGATCGGGATGCCCGCGTCGTGAAGCATCGTCGTCACCTGCTGGTTGACCGACGCACGGTCGGCCGTGAGTTCGACCGGCGCGAAAAACACGCCCGCCACCCGCTGTCGGACGTAACTCTCGGCGAGGGCCAGGGGCTGGTTGCCCGTGGTGGTGGCAGCGGGAACGCTGGCATGGCCCCAGACGAGCGCGTAATGAAGCGCCGCCGCCTCCGCGGCGATCTGGCTGCAGATTGGCTCGAAGATTTCGGTCTCCCCGAGCCCGGGAATGACGAGGCCGAGCAGCTTGGTCGCCGGCGCTGAAGTCTTCCTGACGAACGTGCCGGCGCGGGTGCGGCGC
>RFUD01000638.1 GCA_009923125.1 Planctomycetia bacterium | reverse complement strand
CGGGGCCGGGGAGCCGGGGCGTTGAGGGGCGGACCGACCTCCAGCGATACGCGGTCGCGGCCGATCGCCACGATCCGCGCGGGCCACGCGAGGCCGTGGCCGTCGAAGACCTGGACCGTGTCGCCGGGCTCGGCGCGCAGCACGCGGGCCAGATGCCGCGCCTCGTCGCCGACGAGTTCGGCGCGGCCGTCGTGCGGGGGAGCGGTGAGGAAGAAGCGTTCGCTCATCGAGGGCTCTGGAGGACGCGTTTCCGGCGGCCGATTCTCTCCTGACCCGGATCGCGTGGATCGCTAGACTCCCCGTCATGGTACGCGATCACTGGCGGCTCACCGCCGCCCCCTTCGACGGCGCCCTCGAACCGGCCGCCTTCCACGCCGCGGCTCCACAGGAGGAGGCGCTGGCTCGGCTGGAGTGGCTTCTCGAGGAGCGGCAGCGATTCGCCCTCGTCGTGGGTGCGGAGGGCTGCGGAAAAAGCCATCTGGCGGCCGTCACGGCGCGGCGACTCGGCGGGCTGGGGGCCGAGACGGCGATCCTGTCGCTGCGGGGCCTGGCCGGCGGCGACTGGATCGAGATGCTTCTGGAGCGACTTCCGCTCGACGCCGCGAGTCGCGCGGAGCCGCTGCGTCCCTGGCAGAAACTGGAGAACCGGCTCCGGGAAAACACGCTCATGGAGCGGACGACCGCGCTGGTGTTCGACGACATCGACCGGGCGCCGACGGATGCGCTCGACGGCGTCATCCGCCTGATCGGGTCGGCGGAGCCGCGGTTCAACCGCGTCGCCGTGGTGGCGACCGCCACGCCGACGGGCGCCACGGCGTTGCCGGCCGGGCTCCGCGAACGGGCCGCGGTGCGGGTCGAACTCGTCCCCTGGGATGAGTCCGATGTCGCCGGCTTTCTCGCGCGGGCGCTGGCACGGGCCGGCGGCCGCGCCGACGCGTTCACGCCCGAGGCCGCGGCGACGCTCGCCCGGTTCAGCGGCGGCGTTCCCCGGACGGTCGCGCGGCTGGCGCATCTGGCGCTGGCCGCGGCGGCCGGTGACGGACTCGAGCAGGTCGATGCCGCCACGGTCGAGCGGGCCTGGCGGGAACTCGAGCCCTCGGCCGTCCCGCCGGCGCCATCGGCTCCGGATCGCGATACACC
>RFUD01000637.1 GCA_009923125.1 Planctomycetia bacterium | reverse complement strand
GGCCGCGAAAGGCGGCCGACCGGCCGGTCCGATACGAATCCGCGATCGCCGCCAGTTCGGTGCCAAGCTCGGAGAGCGGGATCGAGGCGGGGGCAGGGGCGCCAGGCACCATCATGTCGAAAATCGCGGCCGTCGCCCGGGCTTCATCGATCTCGGCGGTTGAAAATTCGGCGGGGAGTCCCGCTCGTCCGGCGGCCCGGGCGGCCCTCGCTTCGTCCATGACGCCCTTCATGAGATCGCGAGTCTCCGCCATTTTCGCCTCGATCTCGGCGACGACCCGCGCCCGCTCGGCCTCGCCGGCGGCGATCGCCGCCTCGATCCCGGCCCGGATCGTGGCCCCGTCGGGCCCGGCCGCCGCCTGGTTCTCCTCGGCGAAGAGCGCACCGAGGTAGTGCTGCGGATCACGGTCCGTCCCGAGCGGCTCGAGGCCGTACGACACGCCGAGGATGTCGAGGAGTTTTGGGCTGCGCACCGGTGTGCCGCCGCGCCAGACGACCGTCATCTCGCCCGCATCACGAGCGGCACTTCCTCGAACGTCGCCCCGGCATCGATGACCCTGCCGCGGCGGGCCGAGGACAGCGGCGCGTCGGCGGGCAGGCGCAGCACGAACACCCGCGCCCGCTGCCCCGGCAACGCCGTCCGCCATTCGGCATGCTCCGGGTGCAGGTGCAGGAGTTCCACCGGTTCGTCGCCGCGGAAATAGCCCTCCACCCATTGGTCGGGCAGCGTCGCCATCCAGAACCGCTCGTCGAATCGCGGCGGCGACCATGGCCACCACGACGCCACGCCGCCGCCGCCCGCCATGCCGGCATGCCGCCGCCGCTGCGGCCAGTCGGGCGGAATCGGGCCGAACCCGGCCGGGTCGCCACCCGGATGACGACTGGTGATGGGCTGTGCGGCGACCTCGAGATTCGGCACCGGCTCACCGGTGGCGCCGAATCCGAGCGGATTACCGGCGACTGTGGCGCCGCCGAACGCCCGGGCGAACGTGAGCGGGACCGAGCGGGCGATTCCGGCGGGGCCCGGCCTGTTGAACAGGCCGCTCGAGTCCCAGGACCGGTCGCCATGCACCACGATCTCTTTCCACCACGATCCGACCGCCACCCGCGCGGGATACGACGTGGCGCTCCGATCTCGGGG
>RFUD01000636.1 GCA_009923125.1 Planctomycetia bacterium | reverse complement strand
CGGCGAAGATGAAGGCGGAAGGATCCGCCGATTGATTCGTGTAGGTCACCTGGCTGCCGCCGCTGAGCGTCACCGTGCCGGTGCCGAGCGCGCCCGTAGCGTTGGCAGAGAACTGCCCATAGTCACCAGAACCGGCTCCCGTCCATTGGGTGCCGCCCGAGTAGTCGTTGGAGCCGCTCAGGGTGAGCGAGCCGCCCTGGACGCCTTTGATCAGACTCCCGGTTCCGGAAATCCTGCCGCTGATCGTCGAGCCATACGTCTGGAGGTTGAACGACACGCTCGCCGCGTCGATCTGCACGGCAGAGCTGATATTCACGGTGGCGTTGTAGTTTGTCGCGAAGGTCGGTTGCGTGGCGCCATTGGGGACGAACCGCAGGGTGCCGGCCCCGAAGGACGTGCTGGCCGACCCGGCTGCGCCCGTGTAACTGATCGAGTTCAGCGAGAGCGTGCCGCTTCCGAGCGTCACGGTGGGCGCGACGCCGCCGGAGGCCGTTCCGGAGAGGCTCATGATCGTCTCGTTCTGACCGTTGAGATTCCACGTGCCGGCGGTGAGCGTGACGGTGCCGGTGTCGGCGATCTGGTTCGCGGCAGAGAGCCGGAGCGTGCCGCCCGCGTTCACCTGCACATTGCCGCCGATGGCGTTCACGCCGGCCGTCTTGTTCAGCTGCAAGACACCCGCGCTGACCGTGGTGAGGCCTGAGGAGGTGTTGGCGGTGCCGCCGGAGAGTGTGAGCGTGCCGGAAGAGAGCGTGAGCGATCCCGTGCCCGACATCGTGTTTGACACCGCTCCGCCGTAGTCGTCGGTGCGGCTGAACGTGAGATTGGCGTTGTTGGTGACGGCCCCCGTCCCGAGCGAGCCGGTGGTGCCGCTCGCCCCGATCTGCAGCACGCCCGCGCTGATCGTCGTCGTGCCGAGGTAGCCGCTCGAGCCCGAGAGCGTGAGCGTGCCCGAGCCGAGCTTCGTGAGGCCGCCGGTGTTGGTGCTGTCGAGGGTGGCGGTGAACGGCACCGCCTGGGAATTGGTGTCGATCGAGATCGCACTGCCGCTCGACTTGATCCGGCCGGAGTAGTCCTGCGTGTTGCCGCTCGAAAACTGCAGCGTGCCACCGCCGAAGGAGATCGTGCCGCCGCCGGCCAGGG
>RFUD01000635.1 GCA_009923125.1 Planctomycetia bacterium | reverse complement strand
CGAGCGCGAGGTCCCACGCGGCGGCCGGGGCCGGCCGGGCCGCCGCCGGCGCGGCGGAGGGCGGCGCGGCATGGATGTCGAGGCTGCCGGACAGCGACAGCAGGCCCCGCGGGCGGACGGCGGCGATCGCCCGCTGGAGGCCGGGCGGCAGCGCCTGCAGCACCTCGTGATCCGCCCGGAACCTGTCGGCCGACAGCCGCTCGAACGATACGTGCCAGCCGCCGTCGGGCATGAACCGGCAGACGCCGTCGGTCGAGACCGTCGTGCGGGCATGGACACCGCGCACGCCGGCGAAACGCAGCAGGCCGTCGCGCCACGTCAGCCTCCCGCGCAGCTGCTCGAGACGATAGGGAAACCACGCCGGCTCGATGGAGACGGTGTCGCCCAGGGGCGTCGCCTCCACCGCGACGTCGGTCTTGCGGGACTTCACGCGATGCGAGACGGTGGCCGTGAACTCGGCGCTGCCGCGCGGGTCGATGTCGTCCCAGATCCGCACCATCGACCGCGGCAGCGCGTCCCGCAGTTCGCGGTCGAGCACGACGCCCGTGCCGGCGAGATGCAGCGACAGTTCGCCGTCATCCTCGCCCCGCGGCACCAGCGAGCCGTTGCAGCGCACGGTCCCCGTGTCGTTCGTGCCGACGACGTCCTTGATCGTCCAATGGCCCCGGTCCATCCGCACGGTGCCCGAGACGTTCGACAGCGGGTAGGGAAACCCGGCATAGGACATGCCGCACTGGATCAGCCGGATGCCGAGCGTGTTGGCGTGGCCGCCCGGCAACTGGGGGCCGCGGTCGTGCCGGAAGGCGAAGTCGAACGTGCCCTGGGCGTGGAGGGCACGGACGATGCCCGCGCTTCTCGGCGGCAGGGCCGCGAGCAGGCCGTCGTCGATCCGCATTCCGTCGCCCCGCACCTCGAGGAACCCGGGCAGCCCGTCGACCCCGGTCTGGAACGCCCCCTGCACCTGCACCGGGTGCCCGCCGGCCTGGCCGGTGAGATGGATCGTGAGCCGTCCCCCGTCGAGCACGACCGTGCCCACCGTGCGATCGAGCCGATAGGGGAAACGGTAGTAGGTGAGTGACGCGTTGCGGCAGCGGACGGAGCAGGCGGGATCGATCCGGCCGCCGCGGCGGCGCAGCGTGGC
>RFUD01000634.1 GCA_009923125.1 Planctomycetia bacterium | reverse complement strand
GCGTCGCCTCGGGATCGACCGTGTCGATCGACAGGTGCTCGGCCGCCAGTTCATCGGCCAGTGCGGCCGACTCATCGTCGCTCCGCGTGACCACGATCGCACTGAACCGTTCCAGGCTGTCGCGGGTGAGGTCGCCCCGCTCGAGCGTCGCCAGCCGGAGGGCGAGTGCCGCCGTCACGCGATCGGCGAGCCCCGCGTCGGCCGTGAGCAGGATCGCCGAGCCGGGGGAGTGCTCGGCCTGGGCGAGCATGTCGGCGGCGATGCACTCGGCGCTGCCGTGGCCGTCGGCCACGATCACGATCTCGCTCGGGCCGGCGATCGAGTCGATCGCCACGTCGCCGAACACGTGCTGCTTCGCGAGCGCCACGAACAGATTGCCGGGGCCCACGATCTTGTCGACGCGGGCCATGCCCTGCACGCCGTAGGCCAGGGCCGCGACGGCCTGCGCGCCGCCGGCCCGGAGCACGGTCGCCACGCCGAGCTCGTGGCACGTGGCGAGGACGTGCGGATTCTCCGAGCCGAACCGCGTGGGTGGGGCCACGACCACGATCTCGCGCACGCCGGCCACCTGGGCGGGCACGACGGTCATGAGCAACGTCGATGGATAGGCCGCCGCGCCGCCGGGCACGCACACTCCGACCCTGTCGAGCGGCAGATACCGCTGTCGCAGGCAGCCGCCCCCGGGGAGCGACACCTCGACGTCGCGGCAGAGCACGGCCTGCTGAAACCTGACGACGCGGTCGCGGATGCGGCGCACGGCCGCGAGAAACTCCGGCTCCACGGCGGCATGGGCCGCGGCGAGCGCGGCCGCGGGCACGACGAGCGTTTGGGCCGTCACGGACGCCCGATCGATGCGCCGCGTGTAGTCGAGCAGCGCCTCGAGGCCCTGCTGCCGGACGTCGGCGCAGATCCGCTCGACGACCTGCCGCGGCGTGAGCGGTGCGCCGAACACGTCGATCGTGCGCTGTCGACCCGCGGGGCTGACGAGTTCGCCCTGCGAGACGAGCGTGCGCCGCAGCGCGTCGAGTCGCGCCCGGCCGTCGGCGGAGGCCAGATCGATCCGGGGGCACGGCGGACTGGTGGGGAAAGACATTGCCCGAACAGGATACCCGCTCGCGGCGAGCCGGCCTCCCCCGCCTAC
>RFUD01000633.1 GCA_009923125.1 Planctomycetia bacterium | reverse complement strand
GCTCTACTGGTTCGAACTCGTGCGCGACGGGAAGGGCGGGGCCAGCTTCGTGGCGCACAAGATCGACGACGACAGCGGCGTCGGCACGCAGGTGACCGTGGGCGACCTCGACGGCGATGGTAAAGTTGATGTGATCGTCGCCAACAAGCGCGGCGTGTTCGCGTTCGTTCAGAGGTGACTGCCGTGAGTCGCTGGCATTCCTATTTGCCGGGTGCGCTCCTGTGCGGGGCCGTGGCGACCGGGGCGGCCGCCGCCGGCCCCGACTTCGCCCGCGAGGTTCGCCCGGTCCTCTCCAACCGCTGCTTCAAGTGCCACGGGCCCGACGAGGGCAACCGCGAGGCGGGCCTGCGGCTCGACGTGCGCGAGGAGGCGCTGCGCGAACTCGACAGCGGTGCCCGCGCGGTCGTGCCCGGCCATCCTCTCGACAGCGAACTCGTGGCCCGGATCACGAGCACCGATCCCGATCTCGTCATGCCTCCGCCGCACACGAAGGTGACGCTCACGGCCGACGAGAAGCGGATTCTCACCGCGTGGGTCGAGGCCGGCGCCGAGTACCGGCCTCACTGGGCATTCGTGAAGCCGGAGCGGCCGGCGGTGCCGCAGGTGGAGGACAAGGCCTGGGTGCGAAACGAGATCGACCGGTTCGTGCGGTCCCGGCTCGAGCGCGAGGGTCTCGCTCCCTCCCCAGAGGCCGACAAAGCCACGCTCTCGAGGCGCGTGTTCCTCGATCTCACCGGCCTGCCGCCGTCGCCCGCGGAGCTCGACGCGTTTCTCGCCGACGAGCGGTCGGACGCCTACGAGCACCTCGTCGATCGGCTGCTCGCGAGCCCGCGCTACGGCGAGCGCTGGGCCCGCAAGTGGCTCGACCTGGCGCGGTATGCCGACACCAACGGCTACGAGAAGGACCGTGAGCGCCCGATCTGGCCGTATCGCGACTGGGTGATCCGGGCCCTCAACGCCGACCTGCCTTTCGACCAGTTCACGATCCGGCAGATCGCCGGCGACCTGCTGCCCGATGCGACGGCCGACGACATCCTGGCCACCGGGTTCCATCGCAATACGATGAAGAACGAGGAGGGGGGGATCGATCCGCTCGAGTTCCGCTACCTCGCGATGGTGGATCGCGTCGGCACGACGGGCACCGTG
>RFUD01000632.1 GCA_009923125.1 Planctomycetia bacterium | reverse complement strand
TGCATCGAGTCACTCCTTCGCTGCCGGGGCGGGACCGCGGCGTTTCTCCACGGGACCGCCTGGCGGGTTGTCCTGTCCGTCGGAGCCACGCGGCTGCCGACCCGAGTCGTTGCTCATGCGATCCTACCGCAGGTAACATCGAAGCCGCAAACAACGGGACACAGCCTCTGCCCGGGCCCCGCACGACACAGGAGAAACCGCCATGGTCACGGAGGTCGCGTCACGAAGCCGCTCCCGGCCGACGATCCACCAGACGCAGTTGTTTATCGACGGCGAATGGGCTCCCGCACAAAGCGGAAAGACGTTCGACACGATCGACCCGGCCACCGAGGAAGTGATCGCCCAGGTCGCCGAGGGCGATGCCGCCGACGTCGATGCGGCGGTGCGGGCGGCGAGGAGGGCGTTCGACGAGGGGCCGTGGCCGAGGATGGATGCCCGCGAGCGCGGCCGGATCATGCTGCGACTCGCCGACGCGATCGAAGCGGAGATCGACGAGCTCGCTGCGCTTGAAGCGCTCGACAACGGCAAGCCGGTGAGCGACGCCCGCACGGGCGACATCCCGCTGGCCCTCGACACGCTCCGCTACTACGCGGGCTGGGCCGACAAGATTCACGGCCAGACGATCCCCATCAACGGCAACTACTTTTGCTACACGCGGCGGGAGCCGGTCGGCGTGGCGGGGCAGGTGATCCCGTGGAACTTCCCGATCACGATGGTGGCTTGGAAGTGGGGGCCGGCCCTGGCGGCGGGCTGCACGATCGTGATGAAGCCTGCCGAACAGACGCCGCTCACGTGCCTCAGGCTCGCGCGGCTGGCCCAGAAGGCGGGCGTGCCCGACGGCGTGATCAACGTGGTGCCCGGCTTCGGACCCACGGCCGGCGCTGCGATCGTCAAACACCCGGGCATCGACAAGGTGGCCTTCACGGGCTCGGGCGAGACGGCGCAGATCATCATGCGGCAGGCGGCAGACCAGCTGAAGCGGCTGACGTTCGAGCTCGGCGGCAAGAGCCCGAACATCGTGTTCGCCGACGCCGATCTCGACGCGGCGGCTGCCGGGGCGCACGTGGGCATCTATCTCAATCAGGGGCAGTGCTGCTGCGCCGGCTCGCGGCTGTTCGTCGAAGACACGATCCACGAGCGGTTCGTGGAGCGGG
>RFUD01000631.1 GCA_009923125.1 Planctomycetia bacterium | reverse complement strand
GCCCAGTCGAACGCCGCCACCAGTGGCAGGATCGCCACGGTGGTTTCCTTCGTGAGTCCACCCAGCACGGCAAGCGCGGCCGCCAGTACCGCCGCGGCGCCGCTCGCACGGGTGAGCGCCGTCATGGCCGCCAGGAACGCCCCGAGGATGCATGTGGCCGCGAGCGACTCGGCCCGCTGCACGATATAGGTGTTGACGTGCGTGTGCAGCGGATGGACCGCCCAGACGACCGCGATCACCGCGGCGAGCCAACTGCCGTGCCGGTCGGCGGCGGCGCGAGAGGCCGGGGCGACGGCGTCGTCTGCGAGCACGACCAGCCTCCGGGCGATCTCGAAGACCAGGCACACGTTGACGAGATGGATGAGCAGGTTGCCAATTCGCAGGCCCGGCTTCCAGAGGCCGTGCAGGGCGTAGCTGATCGCGAACGAGAGATTGACGAGCGGCCGGCCATCGTGCGTGCGGCCGGTCTCGCCTTGCGTCCAGAGCACCTTCGAGAGCGGCCAGAGGCTGCGGATCGACTCGTTGTCGCGGATCGAAGGTTCGTCGTCGAATACGAACGCCCCGTCGAGCCCGTTCGCATAGCCGATGCCGAGTAGCACCGCCGTCACGACGGCCACCATCCATACACGCGGCCCGCCTGTGACTTTTTGCGGCGGCGAGGTTCGCGCGGGCGCGGGCCGCGGCAGTCGGATCAGCCGCGAGCGCGACCGCCCGTTCGAAGGCGGCGATGGCCTCGGCCACTCTCCCCTGGCGCAGCACCGCGATGCCGAGCCATTCCCACGAGTCGCCCGAGCGGGGCGAGAGTGCGAGCGACTCACGGAACAGCTTCTCGGCTTCGGGCCAGGCCTTCGTGTCGGCGAGCACCGTGCCGAGGTTCATACAGCCGCGGGCACGATCGACGGCGTTGAGCCGGAGGTCGAGCAGGCCGCGGTAGGCCGCGATCGACTCCTCCGTCCGGCCGGTATCGGCGAGGAGTTTTGCGAGGTTGCTCCGCGGCTTGGCGTAATTCGCGTCGAGGGTGATCGCCTCGCGATAGAGCCGCTCGGCGTCGCCCGTTCGGCCGAGGCCCTCGACCGCGCGGGCGTGGTTGTAGCGCAGCATCGCGAGGTCGTGCGGCCAGGGGGGCAGGTCGGCGTCGCCGCGGATCGCGGTGTACACGCGGTCGGCG
>RFUD01000064.1 GCA_009923125.1 Planctomycetia bacterium | reverse complement strand
CTGGAGACCCGCCATGGTTCGCACGCCCAGCACGATGTTGCCGCTCGGCACGCCGGCCCCCGACTTTTCGCTTCCCGGCGTCGATGGCCGGATGGTCAGCCTCGCCGATGCCGCCGGGCCGCAGGGGACGCTCGTGATGTTCATCTGCAACCACTGCCCGTTCGTGAAGCACGTGGCCGACGAACTGTCGGTGCTCGGCCGCGAATCCATGGCGCGGGGGATCGGCGTCGTGGCGATCAGTTCGAACGACGTGTCCACGCACCCCGCCGATTCGCCGGAGCAGATGGTGCACGAGGCGGAGGAGCGAGGCTACGTCTTTCCGTATCTCTACGACGAGACGCAGGCCGTGGCCCACGCCTACCACGCGGCGTGCACGCCCGACTTCTTTCTGTTCGACGCCGATCGCAAGCTCGTCTACCGTGGCCAGCTCGATGCAAGCCGCCCGGGCAACGAGGTTCCCGTCACCGGCGCCGACCTCCGCGCCGCGATCGACGCGCTCCTGAACGGCCGCCCGATTCCCGCCGAGCAGCGGCCCAGCCTCGGCTGCAACATCAAGTGGAAGCCCGGCAACGAGCCCGCCTCTTTCGCGAGCTGATCCGTCCGGATCCACCCAAGCCGGCGAGGGGCTGTCCCGAGCCGGTGCGAACGCCTGCGTCCCCGCGATGCGATGCCGACGCCGTTTACCGGCGCGGGCCGTCGGTGGGGCGGTTTTGCGGCGCGGGCTGACCCGCCGCCGAACCGCGGCCGGCGAGCCGACCGAGGCCCTGGGTGTCCCCCGGCTCGAGCCGCGAGGCCCGCAGGTTTTCCCGCTGGATGGCCTCGTAGACCTCCTGGCGGTGCACCGGGATCTCCGCCGGTGCGTTGATCCCCAGCCGGACCTTGTCCCCCCGGATGTCCACGATCGTGACGACGATGTTGTCGCCGATCATGATGCTTTCGTCGCGTTGCCTGGAAAGTACGAGCATCGGAGGGTCCTTCCTGAATCCTTTCGTGTCGCGGGCGGAGTCCTCCGCCGGCGGGCACTTTCATTATGCGCTCTTTTTGAGCGTGGGTTGGTGGGTGGTGAGTTCAAACTGCAGCGGAAGCTCTCCGCTGGCGACGACCTGACGGCCCGTACGGCTTTCGAGGTTGATGACGATTGGCGCCTTCAAATTGAGCGTGAGGGTCCTGCCGTTCTGACCGACGACGAGCACGACCTGAGCCTGCCGAATGTCGTGGATGGCCAGCGGCGTGAGTTCGCTGCGCGGGATCCGCACCTGGTAGTCCGGCACGAACCGTCGCGGGCTGACGACCGCCAAGGCGATGTCGCCCCGGGTCGTGCTCTGCAGCCAGCCGAGGGCGTCGTTCGACGCATCGGCGAGGAGCGCCCACTCGCGGCAGTCCTCGAGTCCGGGCAGGCCGCTGGGGAACGTCAGGACGTCGGCGGCATCGACGTCGATCCGCCCGAATCTGGTGGTGTTGATCCGCATGACCGTGGCACTCCTTTGCCGGAGGAAAGCCCGTCCATCAGGCCTTCCGACCGAACTCCCGTTCGTACCTGTAACATCGGCCGCGGAGGGGGTCCGGGTAGAGAAAAAAGGACTGGCGAAACGGGAGGGATGCGGAAGCCCTTGTCGTTCGCGGGGTTGCGGCCGGATGCGGCGAGTCTGCCGCCGCGTTCGTCCGCCGCTGAAATCCGCACGATCGGCATCACTGCCACATCGGCTGGGCCCGCCAGGCGGCGAGCGGGGCGAGGATCAGCAGCGGCAGCCACGCGCCCAGCGACGGACTGAGCAGGTAGCCCGTGGCGAGGGCGTGGCAGCCGAGCGTGACGAGAAAAAAGGTCACCGTCATCGCCACGCAGAGGCCGACGGCCACGAAAATCCCACGGCGATTCGGGCCCACGACGAGCGGAATGCCGAGCAGCGCCAGCGACATGTCGAGAAACGGGGCCACGAGTCGCGCATGCACCCGCAGTGGCACGTCGGCGGCGACGCCGAGGCTGGCGTTGTGCGTCGCTCGGACCAGGTCCACGGTGGAGGAGTACTGGCTCCAGTTCGTGGAGCCGATCAACTGCTCGAACGTGACGTCGCTGACGACGAGGCACTGGCCGGGTTCGAGCCAGGGTGCCGTCGAGCGGGTCAGCACCACCGTCTCATGGCCGGCCGAGAGGGGCGCGAGCCGGTCGATGTCGGCCGGTTCGGTGACGCCGAGGAGCAGATACCCGGCCGGCCGGCCGTCGCCCGCCGGCCGCCAAAATGCCTCGGCGGCGTCGAGCTGCGGCCCGTATTCCGCCAACGCCGGCGGAAGCAGCAGGCTGGGCGACTCGATCCGGCAATCGGCCATCCGGGCCGTCCGGCCGCGAAACAGGATCTCCGTGCGATGGTCGTACCGGGCCTCGAACGGATGGGAGGCGTCGCCCCGCAGGTCTTGGGCGTTGCGCGAGAAGGCGTGACGAATGTGGGGCAGCACGACCTCCCGGTTCGCCATGGCGACGAGGCTCACCACGGCGGCGAACACCAGCGCGGGGCGGGCGATCCGCCAACGGGTGATTCCGGCTGCGAGCAGGGCGGTGAGCTCGTTGTGCCGTTCGAGCCAGGAAAGCGCGAACATCGCGCTGGCCAGTGCGATCACCGGGCTCGTGGCGTCGAAGAACGAGACCAGCCGGCAGCCGTAGTAGGTGCCGAGCACGCGCCACAGGCCGCCCGACCTGGCCCCGTGGGCGATGAACTCCTCGATGTTGGTGAAGGCATCGACAACGAACGTCAGCCCTGCGAGACTGACGAACACGATCACGAACGCGTGCAACTGGGCCCAGGTGATGTAGCGGTCGATGAGCATCGGTCGGATGCGCCGGGGTCGATGGCAGGGGTCCGTGCCGGCGGGCTGCGGAGGATAGGAGGAGCCCGAGGCACCGTCAATCGGAACGGAACGAGCGGCAAGCGATGGTTTCCTGGGCACACGACTGGGGTCGGCTCGTCTTCCGTTGGATCGGTGACGGTGCCGACCTGCTCCTGCCACGCAGTTGTCGGCTGTGCAGGGCCGAGGGCGACCTGCCGGGCCATGGGTTCTGCGCGGAATGCGCCCGCGAACTCGTCGTGGACGGCGCCCGCTGCCCGAGGTGCGGTGAACCGGCGGCCGCGGCCGTGCCGACCTGCCCTGCCTGCCGCCGGTCGCCGACGCCGTGGGCGGGGCTGGTGTTTCTCGGCGGTTATGACGGCCGCCTGCGGGAGGCGATCCTGAGGATCAAGCGGCCCGGCGCGGAGGATCTCGCCCAGGGCCTGGGGATGCTGCTGGTCGACAAGCATCGGGCCGCCCTGGAAGCGGCGCGGTGCGATGCCGTGGTCCCGGTGCCGATGCACTGGTGGCGGCGCGCGACCCGGGGCACGAGCGCCGCGGAGGAGATCGCGCGGGCCGTCGGCCGCACACTCCGCCTCCCCGTGGTATCCGCGCTGGTCAGGGCACGGGCCACACCGATGCAGAACGCCCTGCCGCCGGAGGACCGCCCCGCCAACGTGGCCGATGCCTTTCGCGGGCGCGGCGGAGTCTCGGGCCGCCGCGTGCTCCTGATCGACGACGTGTTCACGACCGGTGCCACGCTGGCCGCCTGTGCGGCGTCGCTGCGGGCTGCCGGTGCGGCGGCGACGTTCGGGGCGGCCGTCGCGCGTGCCGATCGGCTGGCCGACGACGGTCGGAGGGGCGGACCATGACGGCGCGGGACGGCATCCGCATCGGTACCCGGGGCAGCCTGCTGGCGCGAACCCAGACCGGCTGGGTCGCCGACCAGCTCCGGGCGCTCGGCCATGCCGTCACGCTCGAAACGATCCACACCAGCGGCGACGAGCGGGCCGACGTTGCCGTGCCGCGGATCGGCGCCGACGGGGTTTTCGTGCGCGAGCTCGAAGCCGCCTTGCTCGCGGGCCGGATCGATGCGGCGGTGCACAGCCTCAAGGACCTGCCCACCGCCGAGACCGACGGTCTCGCCCTGGCGTGCGTCCCGCGACGGGCGCTCCCGTTCGACGTGCTGGTCAGCAGTCGTCATGCGCGGCTCGCGAGCCTCCCGCCCGGGGCCGTCGTGGGGACGGCGAGCGTGCGCCGCGGCTTGCAGGTGCGGGCGCTGCGCGGCGACGTCGATGTCCGACCGGTGCGGGGCAACGTCGATACCAGGCTTCGGCGACTCGACGCGGGCGAGTACGACGGCCTCGTCCTCGCGGGCGCCGGGCTCCAGCGACTCGGCCTCGAGGACAGGATCACCGAGGTTCTCGAGCCCGATGCATTCTGGCCCGCCGTCGCCCAGGGGGCCCTGGTCGTCCAGACGCGGATGGAGGACGCCTCGACGCGGGCGGCGCTGGCGCCGCTCGACGATGCCGCCACGCACGCCGCGGTGCGGGCCGAGCGGAGTTTCCTGGCGTCTTTGGCCGGCGGCTGCCTGGCCCCGATCGGCGCCTGGGCACGGCACGACGCCGCCGGCGCCCTCGTGCTCGGAGGATGCGTGCTCGAGGACCAGCCGGTCACCGTGCGGCGGATCACGGCCAGCGCGACGGCCGGGCCGGGCGAGGATCCAGAGGCGCTCGGTCGAGCCGTCGCCGCGTTGCTCAAGGAGATGGGAGCCGATCGGATGCTGGCCGCCGCCCGGCTGGGAGGAGGCGGTCATCCGGCCTGAGCGTGGGGCCTTGCGACTTGCAGTTTTACAAGCCCGCGAGGCGATCCCCGGCGATCTCGCGCTGATCGACCGGGCGGGAATGCCGAAGGTGTCGGGTGGCATCGCCCGAGTGGGTGGTTTGGAATCGATGGCCGAGACCCTACAACGTGGGCCCCGAAGCCCCGGACCCCACGGTGGTTTTTCGTCCGGCTACAAATTTATGAATCACTCGGCTTACAATCGAGCCGTTGTTCGGATCGTGTGAGCGTCACGCGGCGGGAGCCCGCAGAAAGCATGAGAGCCATGGCAGTCAAAGTTGTGATCGCCGACGACCACGAGGTTGTCCGCCGGGGTCTGGTGAGCCTGTTGGCGGGCTCCGACGTGAAGATCGTCGGGGAGGCGGCCACCGGCGACGAGGCCGTGAAACTCACCAAAAAACTGAAGCCGGACGTGGTCCTGCTCGACATCCGCATGGCCGGCAAGGACGGTCTCGCGGCCCTGGAAAAGATCCGGGCCGACATGCCGAGCGTGCGCTGCGTCATGCTCTCCACGTTCGACAATCCGACCTACGTGGCCCGGGCCGTCGCCGCCGGCGCCCACGACTACATGCTCAAGGGCTCGACGCGGGCGGAACTCATCAATTCGATCACCGGCGCCGCTTCCGGGCAGTTGCCGATGCGGGCCGGTGAACTGCGGCGCGTGGCCACCACCATGGCCAACCGCGTCGCCACGCCCGATCCCGACATCCCCCTCACGCAACGCGAGACCCAGGTGCTCCGCCACATGGCCCTCGGGCTCTCCAACAAGGAGATCGCCCAGTCGCTGACGATCAGCGTGGAGACGGTGAAGGAGCACGTGCAGAACATCCTGCGGAAGATCGCCGTGTCGGACCGCACACAGGCGGCCGTGTGGGCTGTCCGTCGCGGCCTCGTGTAGCGTGTAGCGTCTGCCGGGGCGTTGCGGTTCCGAGGGCAGAGAGCAACGCGCCCAACCCGGCTCGGGGTCACCCCGTACCGTTTCGCCGGACGTTCGCTGCGGGCCTCCAGTCAATCCTGTTCGGCACGGCACTTGCCGCCCTGTGGGGCAAGCGTCTCGCTTGCCGCCCTGTGGGGCAAGCGTCTCGCTTGCCAAACGACAGGCTCCAGCCTGTCATGCTTTCCGTCAACGCGCCCAACCCGGCTCGGGGTTACCCCGTACCGTCTCGCCGGACGTTCGTTGCGCCCATCCTGGGCTTCACTCACTCGACTCCGACTGCGCTGACGAGAGCGCCTCCGCTTCGCCATCCTGGCTCCGCTTGTCTGCGTACGCCGGCTCCACGGTAGGGGTAACCCCTCGCCTGCCGCTGTCCATCGAGCACGGCGCATCGGCCACCGATCGCGCAGCAACGGTGCGCCTCGATCGCGTTCCGTGCCCACCTTGCGGAGCCGGGAGAGCAAAGGACGGATCTTCCGCAGGAACTTCAGTCCCTGCACGTCCTGATCACGGATCTCCCGCTTCCTACGTCCGCCCATGACGCGCACGATAACGCCATCACGATCAGGGCGCACGTTCCCTATCTTCACGATCACCGCCAGGTCCCGATACGCACATCTCGTGCCGAACAGGATTGGGGGTCACCCCGGCGCGAAGGCGGCGGCGAGCCGATCGAGCGCGACCGCCAGTCGATCCGCCGGACAGGCCGTGTTGAGCCGGATGAATCCGGGCAGGCCGAACGTGCGGCCGTCGGAGGGGCCCAACCCGGCGGCCTCGCAGGCGGCCTGCGGGTCGGACACACCGGTCGCGCGGCAGTCGATCCAGGCGAGATACGTGGCCTGCCATGCGCGGCATGACAGCCCCGGGATCATGGCGACCCGGTCGAGCACCAGCGTGCGGTGGTGACGCAGGATCGCGAGCAGTTCACGGCGCCAGGCGTCGCCATGCTGCCAGGCCGCCTCGGCCGCGGCATAGCCGAGCGGATTGACCATCGGCACGAGGCCACCGCCGGCGGTGCGGAACCGTCGCCGAAGCGATTCGTCGCGGATGATCGCCGCGGCACAGCCCAGTCCCGCGAGGTTCCAGGTTTTCGACGGCGCGACGAGCGTGATCGCCCGTCGAGCGGCGGGATGGTCGAGGCTCGCGAACGGCACGTGCCCGGCATCATCGTCGAGCACGAGATCGGCCCAGATCTCGTCGCTCACCACCGTGATTCCGTGGCGTTCGGCCACGTCGGCCACGCGCAGGAGCGCTGCGCGGGACCACACCGTTCCCGTCGGGTTGTGCGGATGGCAGAGCCAGAGCAGTTTCGCGCGGGAGGCACCGGCGGCCGCTGCGAGGGCGTCGAAATCGATCGACCAGGCAGCCGCTGCCTCGACGAGCGGCACCCGCACGCAGCCCCGGCCGGCGAGCCCGGGCAGCGTGAGGAATGGCGGATAGACCGGCGTGAACGTGAGGATGTCGTCGCCGGGCCCAGCGCAGAGCCGCGCCGTGAGCGCGAGCGCCGTCACGACGCCCGGCGCGGCGACGATCCAGTCGGGATCGACCTCCCAGCCGTGACGCCGGGCGAGATGCCCGCAGAGCGCGGGGCGAAATCCGGGCGGCTCGTGCGTGTAGCCGAACACGCCGTGGTCGACGCGGGCATGGAGCGCCGCGAGCACCTCGTCGGGCGCACGAAAGTCCATGTCGGCCACCCATGCCGGCAGCACGTCGCGGCCCGCCCAGCGGTCCCATTTTTCGGACCCCGTGCCATGCCGTTCCGGGCACGATGCGAACGCGGCGGAGGGTTCGACGGGTGGCCTCATGGCCGCCGCAGGATACCAGCACGGCCCCGTGGTCAGGCATATCCGCGGTCAGGCATAGCGGTAGATCGCCGCCGCCCCGCTCTCCGTCGGCATGCGGATGTTGTCCAGCGCCAGCACGTCGCCGCCGTGCAGCAGCACGGTTTCCGCGAGGCCGTTGAGGAGATCCTCGGTCCGCAGGGCGGGCTCGTCGCCGGAACGCGACAGGTCGGCGGGCGGCGCGCCGTCGAAGGCGATCGCGCCGGTCGCGCGATCGAGGCGGCCCGGCTCGAAGCGGTCGCGTGCCAGCAGCAGCAGCGACACCCGCCCGGCCACCGCCGCGCGGGCGATGTCGGAGAGGTCGTCCGCCCCGAGGCCGCGATCACGGGCCACGATGAACCTGCGGAGTTCGCGGGCGACGAGCCGTTCTCGGAACCGGTTGAAAACGGGGGCCACGAGCGCCGGAATGTCGCCCGCCCGGAGGAGATGCGCGTCGCGGCCCACGAACTCGTCGCACAGCAGGGGGTTGCGGGTGACGCTGTGGAACACGGCCGCGAGCCGGGGCAGGGCCACGAGCACCAGCGGCAGGCCCGAGCGGCGCGAAACCCTGTCGTGCACCACGGCGTCGACGTGCCGCAGGAAGATCTCCGTGTCGGCATCGATGTCGTCCTGCTTCGAACCCGCGCCGCCATGCACCACGCTGCCCGGCCCGAGGCCGCGCGGCCCCATCCCGTGCTGCACGCGATGCGGCTGCCAGGTTTCGGCATCGACCGCCTCGGCGCGATCGATCTCCGGCGGCCAGCCGGGCTCGTGGAGCGGCACGGGGTCGAGCGTGTCGGCGGCGCCCTCGCGGAAACAGCCCTCGTAGACGTGGGCCGTGCGGCTGGTGAGCACCAGCGCGTCGTAGCGATCGGCGGCCGCGACGAGCCGCACGAGCGGCAGCGTGTGGAAGCGGCGGGCGACGAGGGCCAGCGGCTGGACGGGCACCGGCAGCAGAAACACGGCGGCGGTGCCGGCGGTGGCGAACACGACGAGTCCATCGCGCGTGTGCTCCCAGAACGGGACGTTTTCGCCGAGCGCGCGGAACGGCTCGAGCAGCCGGTCGACCGCATCGCGGTCGTGGGAGAACGACAGCGCCATCCCGAGCGCTTCGACGAGGTGGTGGTACGCCGGCCGATCGACGCGGTTGTCGGGCACGTTGCGGTGCGTCGGCATGGCGAGCGACAGGCAGGGGGCCGGATGCTCGCCGAGGAGTTCACGGACCGCCTCCGCGGAGACGGTGCGCAGCGAAAGCGTGTCGCCCGAAAACAGTGTGCCCATCGCTGGAACCGCCTCCACGAAAGGAAGGCATCCGGCTGCCGGGCGTCTGGGGAACGCATCCCGAGACCGAATCCTTCGCACCCTGCGCGGCGAAGGCAAGCGGCGGTGGCGTGGTCGGGGGGCCGGTGCGAGGCGTCAGCGGTTCTTGAACCGGGCGTCTTGCGGCCTGTCGCGGGACAGGGTGTAGGCCAGGAGGTCGAGCACCTCGCGGTCGTTGAGCTGGTCGAGGAGCCCCTTCGGCATCAGCGACTCGGTCGCCGGCAGGATCTCCTCGATGTCGGCCCGGGCGAGTTTCACGAATTTCGTCGCATCCTCGGGGTCGGTGACGATCGTGATCGCCTCCGGCGACTCGTTGACGATCCGCCCGCTCACCACCTTGCCGTCGGCCGTCTGCACGATGCTCGCCTTGTATTGGTCGGACACGACCTTGCTCGGGTGGACGATCGCCTCGACGAGGTC
>RFUD01000630.1 GCA_009923125.1 Planctomycetia bacterium | reverse complement strand
ACCTGGTCGTGGCGCCCGTGCGGCCCAGCGCAGCCCCGCGGGCGTCCGCAGAATCGCTGCAACCCGGACCGCCGGCGCCCGACGCCACCGTGGGCCTGTCGCCGACGCTCGAAAGCTTCGAGTTCGACCACCTCGATCCTCCGGCTGCTTGACTCGCGCCCGCCCCTGAACCACTCTTGATCGGTTCGCCGTCCCGATCCCCGCGGAGTGAGTGCTTCCATGCCCACCTTGATCCTGCTCGGCCTCGGCATCCTCGCGCTGCTGATGGTGTTCGGGCTGCTCGCCCGCTACCTGCGGCTGTGGCTGCAGTCGTACGCATCGAGCGCCGGCATCGGCCTGTTCGACCTCGTGGCGATGAGTTTCAAGAAGGTGAACCCCACCGTCATCGTGCGCAGCAAGATCATGGCCGTGCAGGCGGGGCTGGGCGACGCGTCGGGCATCACGCGGCAGGCGCTCGAGGCCCATGCCCTGGCCGGAGGCCGCGTGCCGCTGGTCGTGCAGGCGCTGATCGCCGCCAACAAGGCGAAGATCAAGGAGCTCGACTGGAAGCTCGCGACGGCGATCGATCTCGCCGGCCGCGACGTGCGCGAGGCGGTGCAGACGAGCGTGTACCCCAAGGTGATCGACTGCCCGGGGAAGAACAGCGGCCGCGAGTCGCTGGACGCCGTGGCGAAGAACGGTATCCAGCTCAAGGTGCGGGCCCGCGTGACGGTGCGCACGAACCTCAACCAGCTCATCGGCGGAGCCACCGAGGAGACGATCGTGGCCCGCGTCGGCGAGGGGATCGTGTCGGCGATCGGCTCGGCCGAGCGGCACACCGACGTGCTGGAAAACCCCGACGTCATTTCCAAGACCGTGCTGGCCCGTCGGCTCGACGCGAACACCGCGTTCGAGATCGTGTCGATCGACATCGCCGACATCGACGTGGGCGCCAACATCGGCGCGCGGTTGCAGGCCGACCAGGCGGAAGCCGACACCCGCGTGGCCCGGGCGAACGCCGAGGGCCGCCGGGCGATGGCGGTTGCGAAGGAGCAGGAGATGATCGCCGGGATCGAGGAGAGCCGGGCGGCGCTGGTGGAGTCGGAAGCCGAGGTTCCCCGCGCGATCGCCGATTCGCTGTCGAGCGGCAGCCTCGGGATCCTCGACTATTACAAGCTCCGCAATCTCCA
>RFUD01000629.1 GCA_009923125.1 Planctomycetia bacterium | reverse complement strand
GATCGCCGGCACGAAGTATCGCGGCGAGTTCGAGGACCGGCTGAAGGCGATCCTGCGCGAGGTCGAGGCCGCGGCGGGCAACGTGATCCTGTTCATCGACGAGCTGCACACCGTCATCGGCGCGGGGGCGGCCGAGGGGGGCTCGGACGCGGCGAACCTGCTCAAGCCCGCGCTCGCCCGCGGCGAACTGCGGTGCATCGGGGCCACCACGCTCGACGAGTATCGCAAGCACATCGAGAAGGACGCGGCGCTCGAGCGGCGATTCCAGCCGGTGATGGTCGGCGAGCCGAGCGTGGAGGACACGATCGCGATCCTGCGCGGCCTGAAGCCCCGCTACGAGGCCCATCACAAGGGTGTCAAGATCAAGGACTCTGCGCTCGTCGCCGCGGCCGAGCTCTCGCACCGCTACATCGCCGACCGGTTCCTGCCGGACAAGGCCATCGACCTCATGGACGAGGCCACGAGCCGGATCGCGATGGAACTGCAGAGCGTGCCGAGCGAGATCGACGAGGTGCAGCGGCGGCTCGTGCAGCTCGAACTCGCGGCCCGGCAGCTCGCGGAGGAGACGGAGGAGCATGCCAAGGAGCGGCTCGTGGAGATCGAGGAGGAATCGGCGACGCTCCGCAAGAAGCTCGCCGACCTGCGGCAGCAATGGGAGGCCGAGAAGCTCGGCGTGGGCAGCACGCAGGAGCTGCGGAAGCAGCTCGACGATGTGCAGCTGGCCTTCGATCAGGCGGGCATCCAGATCAAGGAGCGGCAGGCGTCGGGCCGGCCCGTGGGCGAGGAGATGTATCAAAAGCTCTACGAGCTCGACGTCCAACGGAAGCAGCTCCAGCACCGGCTCGAGCAGGAGGGGAGCGAGAAGGAGGGCAAGGACGCGGCCAAGGCCGGGGGCAAGCGGTTGCTGCGCCGCGAGGTCGGGCCCGAGGAGATCGCCGAGGTCGTGAGCGCGTGGACGGGCATCCCGGTGACGCGGCTCGTGGAGACGGAGCGGGCGAAGCTGCTCGTGCTCGAGGAGCGGCTCCACCAGCGCGTGGTGGGGCAGGAGGAGGCCGTCGAGGCCGTGAGCGACGCGGTGCGCCGCAGCCGGGCCGGCCTCCAGGATCCGAACCGACCGATCGGTTCGTTCATCTTTCTGGGCCCGACGGGCGTGGGAAAGACCGAGCTCT
>RFUD01000628.1 GCA_009923125.1 Planctomycetia bacterium | reverse complement strand
GCAGGTGGCCTGCTTCTACCCGGGGGCCAACGCCGGCGTCGTGACCGACACCATCGCGGCACCGATCGAGCAGCACGTCAACGGCGTCGATCGCCTGCTCTACATGCAGTCGCAGGCGACCAACGACGGCTCCTACGTGCTCACGCTCACGTTCGAGGTCGGCGCCGACGCCAATCTGGCGCTCGTGCAGACGCAGAACCGCGTCCAGCTGGCGATGCCGCTGCTGCCGCCCGTCGTGCAGAAGCAGGGCGTGAGCATCAAGAAGCGGTCTCCCGACATTCTCATGACGGTCGATCTCGTCTCGCCGGATGGCCGCTACGACGACGTGTTCATGAGCAACTACGCCACGATCCACCTCCGCGACAGCCTGCTGCGGTGTCCGGGCGTCGGCGACATCCTGCTGCTCGGTCAACGCGACTATTCCCTGCGGATCTGGCTCGATCCCGAGCAGCTCGCCGCGCGGGGGCTCGCGCCCCAGCACGTTCGCGACGCGATCGCCGCGCAGAACGTGCAGGTGATCGGCGGCGTGAGCGGCCAAGCGCCGACCGCCGCCGATCAGCAGCTGGAGCTGGCCGTCGCCGCCACGGGCCTGCTCTCCACGCCCGAGCAATTCGGCGACATCGTGCTCGCAGCCGATGCCGACGTGCCGGGCACGCCGCTCGTGCGGCTGCGGGACGTCGCCCGCGTCGAGCTCGGCGCCTCCGGCTACGACCAGACCGGCCGGTACGACGGCCGGCCGGTGGTGGCGCTGGCCGTCTTCCAGCTTCCCGACACCAACGCGCTCGAGTGCTCCCGTGCGATCCAGGACAGGATGAAGGAGCTCGCCAGGCGATTTCCCCCCGGTCTTGAATACCTCATCGGCTACGACACCACGCCGTTCATCACGGAGTCGATCTTCGAGGTGGTGAAGACGCTGCGCGAGGCGATCCTGCTGGTGGCGCTGGTCGTGCTCCTCTTCCTGCAGAACTGGCGGGCCACGCTCATTCCGCTCATCGCGGTGCCGGTCGCGATCGTCGGCACCTTCGCCGCCATGGCCGCCATGGGCTTCAGCCTCAACACGCTCTCGCTGTTCGGCCTCGTGCTCTCGATCGGCATCGTGGTCGACGATGCGATCGTGGTCGTGGAGAACGTCGAGCGCTGGATCGCCGAGGGACTCTCCCCGCGGGAGG
>RFUD01000627.1 GCA_009923125.1 Planctomycetia bacterium | reverse complement strand
GCCCCTGCCCGCACCGCCGCCCTTGGCCCCCGAGGCGCCGTCCGCCCGCAGCGGAGCGGCTGATGGTCCCGCGGGCCGGTCCGCCGAGCCTCCGCGGCTGCCTGTCTCCACCCCGGCGACTCTCGACATCGGCTCCCTGCGTCCCGGTCAGCGGCTCACGATCTGGGCCGGCAGACCATCGGCCGCCTACGCCTTCGACATCGTCGATCCGGCGACAGGCGAGGTGCTCGAGCAGGTGTCGGCCGGTGGTCAGCCCGGCATGGCCCCGCGCCGGCTCCGGCTGGTGAGCGACGGGCCGCGAACGACGGTCGTGGCGCTCAACGCGGACATCCGCCTGATGCCGTTGGGGATCGCCCGCGGCACCGCCGCGGGCCCCACCGATACGCTCGGACCCATACGGGCGATCGCAGTCGATTGAGCGCCTGTGGGGCAAGCGTCCCGCTTGCCGTTGGCGACCGAGACGGTCGCCCCACATGCCGTTGGCGACCGAGACGGTCGCCCCACATGCCGTTGGCGACCGAGACGGTCGCCCCACATGCCGTTGGCGACCGGGACGGTCGCCCCACATTACGCCTCTTCCACGGCCTCGGCGGCTTCGCGGTCCGCGGACCAGCCGACCCGCTTCTTCGACAGCCCGATCTTCCGGTCGTCGGTGTCCACCCGGAGGATCTTCACCTCGATCGGATCACCGACCTTCACGACGTCCTCGGCATTCTCGATCTTGTCCTCGGACAGCTCCGAGATGTGGAGCAGGCCCTCGAGGCCGTCCTCGAGGCCGACGAACACGCCGAAGTTCGTGATTTTGGTGATCGTTCCCTTCACCACGT
The DNA here is from genome assembly GCA_009923125.1 of Planctomycetia bacterium. GTDB lineage: Bacteria > Planctomycetota > Planctomycetia > Pirellulales > UBA1268 > RGVT01. The sequence goes on along the minus strand of RFUD01000627.1, from coordinate 343 downwards.
CGCCGGCCTTGTAACGGGTCGGGATATCGCCGGTCCACGGGTCGTCGGCCATCTGCTTGAGCCCGAGCGCGATCCGCCGGCGCTGCTGATCGACCGACAGCACCTTGCACTCGATCTCCTGACCCTTCTCCACCATTTCGCTGGGGTGCGTCACCTTCCGCGTCCATGACATGTCGGTCACATGGAGCAGACCGTCGATGCCGTCGTCGATCTCGATGAAGGCGCCGTAATTCGTGAGGTTCCGCACCACGCCCTTGACGATCGCGCCCGGCGGGTAGTCGGCGGCCACCTTTTCCCAGGGATTCTGCTGGGTCTGCTTCATGCCCAGCGAGATCTCCTGCTT
>RFUD01000626.1 GCA_009923125.1 Planctomycetia bacterium | reverse complement strand
TAGTCCATCACCATGCGGTGCGAGCTGAACCGCCAGGCCAGCGACCCGATCGAGTTTTTCATCATCTTGATCCATTGCCGCGGCAGCCCGTCGGCGTCGCGGTCGTAGAACATCGGGATGACTTCCTGCTCGAGCACCTGGTAGAGCGCCTCGTAGTCGCGCCGGTCGGTGATCGCGTCGTTGGCATGCGTCTCGCCGCGGCCGATCGCGAAGCCGTTGTGGCCGTCATAGGCCTCGGCCCACCAGCCGTCGAGGATCGAGCAATTGAGGCCGCCGTTGAGCACGACCTTCTGACCGCTCGTGCCCGAGGCCTCGAGCGGGCGCCGCGGGTTGTTGAGCCACACGTCGACGCCCTGGATGAGATGGCGGCAGACGTTGATGTCGTAATCTTCGACGAACACGATCCGGCCGCTGGTGCGCGGGTCGTGCCGCAGGTTCGCGATCTTGCGGATCAGCGCCTTGCCCGGCTCGTCGGCCGGATGGGCCTTGCCGGCGAAGATGATCTGGATCGGCCGGTCGCGGTCGCTGATCAACGTGAACAGGCGATCGAGCTCGTTGAGGACGAGGTCGGCCCGCTTGTACGTGGCGAACCGCCGGGCGAATCCGATCGTGAGGATGTTGGGGTCGAGCACCGTGCGGGCCATTTCCACCGCCTCGTCACACTCGCCGCGCCGCCGACACTGCCGGCTCACGCGGCGGCGCACGAACTGCAGCAGCAGGTTCTTGAGCGCGTAATGCGTCTCCCAGAGTTCACCCGGGTCGCAGTCGTGGATCTTCTGCCAGACGTCGGGCTCGCCCATGCGGCGGAACCAGTTGGCCGGGAAGATGCGGTCGTAGAGCTGGAGCATCTGCCAGGAGAGCCAACTCGGCACGTGCACGCCGTTGGTGATGTGGCCGATCGGCACCTCCTCCTCGACGCGGTAGGGCCACAACGGCTGCCACATCCGCCGGCTGACGTGCCCGTGGAGGGCGCTCACGGCATTCGCCCGCCGCGACATCTTCAGGCCGAGCACCGTCATGCAGAAGGGCTCGCCGTGGTTGTGCGGCTCGACCCGGCCGAGGCCCATGAGCTGGTCGTGCGACAGGCCCAGCCCGTCGCGGATCGGGCCGAGGTGTTCCTCGATCAGGCCCGCGTCGAAGCGATCGTGGCCGGCAGGCACCGGCGTGTGC
>RFUD01000625.1 GCA_009923125.1 Planctomycetia bacterium | reverse complement strand
GCACGATGCGGCTTTTCGTTGACGAGCGTGGCCTGCGGTACGAGATCGACCCGCCGCGGTCGGCCGCCGCGGTCGTCGAACTCATCGAGAGGGGCGATGTCCGCGGCTCGAGCTTCGCGTTCCGCTCGAAGCCAGCGGACGAGTCGTGGCAGCGGGACGCCGCCGGGCGGATGATCCGCCGGATCAAGAAGTTTTCGTTCCTTGGGGACGCCGGCCCCGTCGATACGCCGGCCTACCTTGGTACTGAAACCTACGTCAGCAAGCGCGCTCTGGAGATGGCGGCTGGCGAAATGCGTGCCGCCCCCGACGCCATCGCCGAGGGCGACTTCGTCTCGTGGAATTCTTCGGGCGGCACCGCCCGCGGGCGGATCGACCATGTGATGCTCGACGGCACCCTCGATGTGCCGAACACCGACTTCAAGGTCAAGGCCACAGAAGACGACCCCGCCGTGCTGATCACCGTCTACGAGAAGGCCGGCGACGGATGGCGGGCGACCGACACGCAGGCTGGACACAAGGCATCGACGCTCACAAAGATCGCCCCGCTGCCGGAGCCGGAGGGCGAAGACGACGAGCGCGCGATCTCGCTCAAGCCGACGGCCGGCATGGCCGCTGCGGCGAAGCGCGGCCTGCGGCTCCACGAGGACGGCAAGAGCGGAGACGGCCTGAAGCCGGAAACCGTCGCTCGGGCGAATCGTCTGGCCCGCCGCGAGGAGATGAACGAGGCATGGGTTCGCGAGATGAACGCATGGTTCGCCAGGCACGCATCCGACCGCCGGCCCGGCTGGGACAAGCCGGGGGCTGAGACTCCTGGGTTCGTGGCTTGGCTTCTGTGGGGCGGAAACGCGGCTCGCAACTTTGCCGCCCGTAAGGTCGCCGCGATGGACCGCGAGGAGGGCCGGGCGATCGACGGCACGGAAGATCAGGCCGTGTCGATGGAGGACTACGAGGGCGAGAACGCCGACCTCTCGGCAAACAATGCAGCGCTGCTGAAAGCCACCGAGGCGATTGCCGCGCAGATGGGCATGTGGCCGCAGGAAGGCCCGAGCGGCGCCCACTACATGGCTGAAAGTCCGTTCGCTGAATCTGGGATGCGGTGCGCGAACTGCTTGATGTACGAAGGCGGCGCCTGCGAGGTCGTCGAAGGCGAGATCGCCCCCGAGGGCGTCT
>RFUD01000624.1 GCA_009923125.1 Planctomycetia bacterium | reverse complement strand
CCTCGATCCCGGCCAGACGTTCCTTGATCCGCGCCGCGTACTGCTCGGAGAGTTCGAGGCCGAGAAAGGAGCGTCCGAGCTTCTTGGCGACGGCAAGCGTGGTGCCGCTGCCCCCGAACGGATCGAGCACGAGGTCGCCGGGATTGCTGCACGCGCGGATGATCCGGCCAAGCAACTGTTCCGGCATCTGGCAGCCGTGCCAGCCAGACCGCTCCTTGAACGTGCCGCAGACCCGCGGGAAGTACCACGTATCCGAGTCGGCCGCGAAGCCCTCGGGCAGATCCTGGGGCCGGAGGATCCACGTGTCGTCGGGCAGCCGGCCGGAGGGATTGGCCCGCTTGTCGCCATACACGAGTTCGCGGGCGCTGGGCACGCGGATCGCATCCACGTTGAACGTGAACGCCGCCGGGTCCTTCACGAAGTGGAAGAGATGGGCGTGCGACCGGCTGAACTTCTGCTTGCAGTTGACGCCGAACGTGTAGTACCAGACCACCCACGACCGGCAGGTGAGGCCGAGCTCGCGGGTGGCGAGCACCTTCAGTTCGGCCGCGTATTCGTCGCCGATCGCCAGCCAAAACGTCCCGTCGTCGCGGAGCACGCGGACGATTTCGCCCATCCACCGCCGCGACCACGCCAGGTAGTCGTCGGCCGTGCGGCGGTCATCGTAGGCGTCGTAGTCGTAGCCGATGTTGAACGGCGGGTCGGCGAACGCGAGGTGCGCCGAGCCGGTCGGCATCCGGGCCAAAAGATCGAGGCAGTCGCCCTGGTGAACGCGATCGAGGGCGAGCGGTCGCTGGATTCCTTTCCGTGCCATGGACGCAATGTAGCGGCTACAATTCGCGTCATGAAACACTCCGCCAAAAAAACCGTGTCGGCATCGGCAACCCCCGCTCCCGATCTCACCGCCGCCCGCAAACTCGTGCTCGAACTGATGGCGATTCGCGGGGGTTCGGGGGATGAGAAAGCCGTCGCCGAGCGGATCGTGAAGCACCTCCGCGCCGCCGGCTGCCCGAAAGAGGCGATCTCCTTCGACGCGGCCCACACGAAGACGCCGCTGCCCGGCAACGTGGGCAACCTGATCGTGAAGCTGCCCGGCACCGTTGCCGGCCCGCGCCGGCTCCTCATGGCCCACATGGACACCGTGCCGGTGTGCCTCGGATCGAAGCCCGT
>RFUD01000623.1 GCA_009923125.1 Planctomycetia bacterium | reverse complement strand
TGCACGCCGACGGTGCACGACGGCAAGGTCTACGCGCTGGGCGCCGAGGGGAACCTCTTCTGCCTCGACGCGGCCACCGGCCGCGTCGTATGGTCGAAGGACTTCAAGAAGGAATACGCCGCCCCGACGCCGCTGTGGGGCTTCTGCGGCCATCCGCTCATCGACGGCGACCGGCTGGTGTGCCTGGTCGGCGGCGAGGGCAGCGTGGCCGTGGCCTTCGACAAGAACACGGGCCGGGAACACTGGCGGGCCCTGTCGGCGAGCGAGTCGGGCTACTGTCCGCCGTCGATCATCGAGCACGGGGGCGTGCGACAGCTCGTGATCTGGGATGCGGACAAGCTCAACGCCCTCGACCCGGCCACGGGCGCGGTGCTCTGGTCGCAGCCGCTCAAGCCGGCCTACGGGATGTCGATCATGGCGCCGCGCGTGGCGGCCACCCGGGAAGGCACGGTGCTGTTCGCCAGTGGCATCGGCCGGGTCGGCGCCCTCTACCGGCTCGCCGCCGACGGGTCCGGGGCGAGCGTCGCGTGGCGGGGCGATCCGAAGTCGGCCGTCTACTGTGCCAACAGCACGCCCTTCACGGCCGGCGACACGCTCTACGGCTGCGACTGCGAGACGGGCTTCCTGACGGCGGTCGAACTGGCCACGGGTCGGCGGCTGTGGGAGACGGGACGGCCGACGCTCGGTGACCGGCGGGGCCGCCACGGCACGGCGTTTCTGGTGCGGCAGGGGGACGGCGACCAGGACGATCGCACCTGGCTGTTCAGCGAAACCGGAGACCTCATCCTCGCCCGGCTGACGCCGCGGGCCTACGACGAATTGGGCCGCGTGCGGCTCGTGTCGCCCACGAACGAGTGTTTCGGGCGGGAAGTGGTCTGGAGTCACCCGGCGTTCGCGAACCGCTGCGTGTTCGCGCGGAACGACCGGGAACTGGTCTGCGTGTCGCTGGCGGAATGATCCCGGCCACGCGGGAAATGCCCCCGCACCCGGCGGCGGCTCGGTTTTCGTGGCCCGTCCCGGAGCGGCGTTGTCCCGCGGACTCCGGCCGGGTACTCTTCAGTTCTCTCCCATGTGCGACGGCACCGTTCGTCGCACGCATCGGGGCGTAGCTCAGCCTGGCTAGAGCGCTACGTTCGGGACGTAGAGGTCGCACGTTCAAATCGTGTCGCCCCGACTTG
>RFUD01000622.1 GCA_009923125.1 Planctomycetia bacterium | reverse complement strand
TCGGCGACCCGCGAGAACTGGGCGGCGTCGGCCAGCCGGGCCAGCTGGACGCTCGACACCCAGAAGCAGCCCACGAGGCCTGCGGCACCCAGCGCGCAGAAGGCCGCGAACACCTGCCAGACGAACCGCGAGCGGGCCATGAAGGAGACTGCGCGGGACTGCGATGGGCTGCTGGGAAGGGACGTGCCTCACGCCCGGAACCGGTATCCCACGCCGCGGACCGTCTCGATGTAGGAACCGAAAACGCCCAGTTTCTTGCGCAGGCCGGCGACTTGGACGTCCACCGAACGCTCCGTGACAGGATAATCCTCGCCCTTGACCGCGTCGACGATCTGCGTCCGGGTATAGGCCCAGCCCGGCCGTTTGGCCAGAAACTGCAGCAGGGCGAACTCCGTGTAGGTGAGGTCGACCGGCGCGCCGGCGAGCGTCACCTCGTGCCTGCCGGGGTGGATCGACAGCTCGTGCACGTCGATCGTGGTGTCGAGTTCGGCCTTCAGACCGGCCTCTTTCCGCCGCAGGAGCGCCTTGACGCGGGCCGACAGCACCCGCGGGCTGAAGGGCTTGGCGATGTAGTCGTCGGCGCCGCGTTCCAGCCCGGCCACGATGTCGCTCTCCTCGCCCTTGGCGGTGAGCATGATGACGGGGATGTCGCGGGTCTTGGGGTCGCTCTTCAGCCGCCGGCACACCTCCAGGCCATCCACCGCCGGCAGCATCCAGTCGAGCACGATGAGGTCGGGCGGCTGTTTCCGTGCCGCCTTGAGTGCCTCCTCGCCGGTGCCCACGCACTGCACGCGGTAGCCCTCCTTGGAGAGCTTGTAGCTCACCAGTTCCTGGAGGTCCTCCTCGTCGTCCACCACGAGAATCTGTTGGCCGGGCATCGGCGGGCACCCGTGTGTTGCGGGGGAGCGGGGAACGGCGTCCACGGCCGCCGCACGGTATCGCGGCGCCGTTAGGGTTTCGTGAGCCCCGGCCCCGCGGCCGGACTCAGGAGAGCAGCATCTCGACGTCCTCTGCCGTGAGGCTCGACACCATGGTCTCGTCGGCGCGGACGATCGACTCGGCGAGTTCCCGCTTGCGGTCCTGGAGCGTGACGATCTTCTCCTCGACGGTGTCGCGGGCGATGAGGCGGTAGGCGAACACGCGGCGGGTCTGGCCGATGCGGTGGGCGCGGTCGACGGCCTG
>RFUD01000621.1 GCA_009923125.1 Planctomycetia bacterium | reverse complement strand
CGAGCGTCCCGAGCGGGCCGCGGAGCTCGAGGCCCGGCTCGCGGCGTGGCGAAAACGCGTGGGAGCGACGCTGCCCACCGCAAACCCCCACCCGGTCGATCCGTTCCCCCAGTGATGGAACCAGTTTGCATCATCAGGGTTGCGCTGCCGGCCGAGCGCCAGACGCACCCGCGCGTACTCGTCCGCGGTTGTCGGCATCCGGAACGATGGGCCGTCCGCCGGCGCCTTCAATCGGTGCCGCCGGGAGCGAGGAGGTGGTGCTCCCGGTAGGCTTCTTCGGCGGGGCGGCCGAACGTGAAGCCTGCGGGCGGAATTCCGGGCGGCACGAGATCGGCGGCCCATTCGGTCAGGTGCTTGTCGAGCCTCGCGACGACGTCGGGCCGGCTCGCCGCGAGGTCACGGGTCACAGTCTCGCCATCGGGCGTCGTGACGTCGAAGAGCATGGGCGGACGGTCGCCCAGGCGGATCAATTTGAAGGGCATCTCGAGCACCGCCGCGTGCTCGCGCCAGCGCCAGAACAGTCGCTCGTGCGGCGCGGCCGTGTTTTCGCCCGTGACGAAGGGCGTGAGATCGACGCCGTCGAGCACGGGGTCTGCCGGCAGGCCCGCGGCGGCGGCGGCACGGTCGTGATGTCCGGCGGGAACCTGCAATTCGCCGCCGAAACCTACGCTGAAAGCATCACTCTCTCGGGGGCCGGCAGCGGCGCGGGCGCGTCCTACGGTGCCTTGAACGCCAATGTTAACGGCGGCGCGACCGTCACTTTTAGCGGTTCCATCTCCCTGAACGGAAATGCAACAATCGCCCACTACGGTGGAGTGGACGGCAACGTTAGTGCCTCATTGATGACTTTCAACAATGGAATCAGTGGCACCGGTGATCTCACGCTGCGTTCTTCTGCCGCCAACAATGGCCGAGCTACGATCACGCTCAGCGGACAGTCGACATACGCCGGCGACATCTCCGGCAGCGGCCTCCTCCGGAAGTTCGGCGCCGGCACGGTCAAGCTGACCGGCAGTCACAGCCAATAGGGCGGTACGACCGTGAGCGAGGGCACACTCTCGGTCAACGGGTATCTCGGTGGCGGTTCGGCGCTCTTGGTCCAGGCTGGTGCGGCTGTCGGCGGCTCCGGCGTGATCGCGGGCGGGATCGCGGGCGTGACGCCGTCGGTGGTGAGCGTCTCGTC
>RFUD01000063.1 GCA_009923125.1 Planctomycetia bacterium | reverse complement strand
GTGACGATCTCGACACCGTGACGGCGGCCCTCGTCGCCCGACACTCGGGAGCCGTGCGGCTGCCGCGGCTGCGAGCGCTCGACCCCGCCGTCGCCCGGCTGCTCGCCGAGACGCACGGCGACCTCGAATTCACGAAGCTCTCCGCCCTCGCGCCGGAGACGGCCGCAGCCCTCGCGCCGCACGCCGGCCGGCTCGCGCTGCCCGCGCTCCGCGAACCTGGCGCCGCGGCGGAGGCCCTGGCCGCTCATCGGGGCCCGCTCGCGCTCGATCGGCTTACACGCCTCGACGCGGCGCCGCTCGCCGCGAAACTCCTGGCCGACGGTCGGCGCGACTTCGGCTCGATCGAACACCTGTCGCCGGCGGCCGCGGAACACCTCGCCCGCTGCCGCGATCCGCTGCGGCTCGACGGACTCCTGCGGATCCCAACGGATGTGGCGAGGATCCTCGCGACCCATCCCGGGCCGCTCGGCCTCACCGGACTCGTCGCCGAGGCGCAGTTCGCGAGGTGGCTCGATACCGGCCATGCCGACCTGCTCGCGAAACATTCCGGCCCACTCGCACTCCCCCGGCTGCGCGGCGTCGAAAGTCGCGCACTCGCCACTCGGCTCGTCGATGAGGGGCCCGGCGCACTCGCGGCCGTGGAGACGATGCCTGCCGACATCGAAGAACTCGTCGCCCGGCACGCAGCGATGCCTTCCTTGGGGTCCCTCACCTCGCTCCGCTCCGCCGGCCTGGCGGCGAAGATGCTCCGTCATGGCCGCACCGATTTCGATCGCCTGACGACGGTATCGGAAGAAGCGGCGGAGATACTCGCCGCACACACGGCCCCGCTCTCGCTGGCCGGGATCGTGGAGGCGGCCGGGCGAGCGCCTCGGCTCGATGAAGCGACTGCCCGCATCCTCGCTCGACATGCTCCCGACATCCGGCTCGGGGCTCTTGTGGAACTCTCCCCCGGCGTGGCCGCGGCCTTGGCGGAACACCACGGCCCGCTTCAGCTCGACCGACTCGGCGCGGTGCCGGCATCCACCGCTGAGGCACTCGCTCGACACACCGGACCACTCTCGCTGGCGGCTGTGACACAACTCGACGCGGAGGCGGAGGACGCGCTGGCCCGGCACCCCGGACCGCTCGTTCTCGGCGCGATCGAGTCACTCTCCAGCGGACCGCTCGCCGCGAAACTCGTCTCGGATGGCCGCACCGAGTTCGGGAGCCTGCGCGGGCTCGCGCCGCCCGCGGCCGTGGCGCTGGCGGCGATGAAAGGCACATTGTTTTTGAACGCCGTCACATCGCTCGATCCCCCGACCGCCGCCGCCCTGGCGACCCACGTGGGAGGCCTTTCGCTCGACGGACTCTCGACACTCGACGCAGCCACGGCTGCAGCCTTGGCCCCCCACTCGGGAGACCTGTCTCTCAATGGCCTCCGGGCCCTCGACCCCGCCGCATCGGAGGCGCTCGCACGCCATCCTGGTCCGGTCTACCTGGACGGGCTCGACGTCCGGGCCGACGGCCTCCGATCGGCGGCCGTGCGTTGAATCCCCTCCCGCGCCTCGGCGACGGGGCGCGGGCCTTGTCTCCCGGCCCGTCAGCGCAATCCCGCCATCGCATTGCGCGAGAACTTGATGTACGGCAGCCGGATGCCGCGCACGAAATACTGGTCGGCCCGGACTGCTGCCGGAGCGGCGTAGCCGGTCGATCCGTAGAACGTGACCACGTCGTCCTGATCGACACCGTCGCCGCTCACCCCGAAGCCCCCGGCCAGGTTCCTGCCGCGGTACACCGCGGTGCTCCCTGGAAAAAACACGACGCCGTTCTGATTCTGGGCCGGCTGCACGGTGAACGGGCAACTGAAGTTTCGGCCCGGATTGAAGGAGTCGAAGCCGAGCACGGTGGTGAACGACGACGCCGGTTTCGGAGGGCCGACGTTGAGGCCCGTCCTGGGATTGATGCCCGGCTCGTTGAGGATCGAGAACGGCGCCGGTGCCGCGTTGCTGTTGCCGGAGGGATAGTTGGGCACGGCGAGATAGCGGAATGTGCGGTTGGTGAAGGCGGTGCCGAGCGGCACGCGACCGGCGCGATCCTGCGGCTGCAGGTCGGGCGACGCGTAGTAGACCGTGTTGCGGGCCTTCGCCACGGCCACGTCGATTGAAAACACGGTGGCGTCGGTCATCCGGTAAACGCCGAGAAGCGTGCCGTCGAAGTCGGCCACGGCGAGCACCATCCTGGCAAACGTGGGCTGCGACCGAATCTGGGCCCGCGTCTTCTGCGCCTGTGCGATGCCGGCGTTGATGATCTGCGTCACCTGGGCGGCGGTCAGCACGCTCCCGGACTGGGCCGGCACGAGCCAGCCGGCGGCCTGGGGCTGGCCCGGCAGGAGCAGCACGCCGCCCGGGGCCACGGGCTGGTCGGCGCCGTTGGCGACGCCGTTGCCATACGCCCGGATGAGGTTGAAAATCTGCTGAACTCCCAACGGGCCGGCCTGGGAACCGAAGCTTTGCAGGGCGATGCCGCCGAGGTAGATCCGCGCCGCGTTATTGACGGCGTTGACGATGGTCTGCGCCTGTCCGAGCGATACCGGGACGGAGAGGTTGCCGAACCCGGCCCGCTCGAGCAGCAACTGCGGGGCCAGCGTGACGGCGAGCGCCGGCAGGGGGGTACCGCCGTTCGGGATGGTGACCGGGAGCAGGGCCTCGAGCGCGATCGACTCCGCCTCGAGGGCCCGCGGGGCGTTGAGCCGCGCGGTCCGGGTCTGGGCGGCAGAGGCGACGAACCCCTGTTCATAGGTCGCGAAACCGGTCTTGCCGGGGAAAAAAACGCCTATCCCACCGATGAGTTCGTTCGTTTTGAAGCGGTAGATGCCCAGGCCGCCGGGCATCGTGGAGATGCCGCGGGCGATCCCGCCGGGGTCCGTGCCAGATTGAGTGCCGTAAGAATCACGGTTGGTGATCGTCACGCCGTTGGCGACGATGCTCGTGCGGTTGGTGTGCTCGATCGCGAACAGATCCACGAGCGGCTGGTTGAGGATCCCGGGGGGGAACTTGCCGGCGATCCCGATCGGCGCCACGTAGCCGGGGCCGTTGATCGTGTCGATCGGGCTGTTGGGATTCGCCTCGACTTCCCGTTGCGTGATCGTGCTCTGGCTGATGTGGCTCACCGTGCGTGACGTGAGAATCGCCTGGCCGTTGGAGAAGAAGGCGCCCGTGCGGGCCTTGGCGACGGCCCCGTCGATCGAGAAGGCGAGCTTCGCGGGATCCGACGTGTCGACCGCCGACTCCGTCCGCACCCCCAGGATCTGCCCGGTGCGATCCACGACCGCGATGATGGCGTCGTTGCTTGGCGTCGCGGCCGAAGCCCTGTCGAGAAGGCCTTGCACCTCGGCGGTCGAGAGCTGGGCGACCGCGAGCGCGGTCCGAGCCTCGAGCCGCTCGGCCCCGAACGGCTCAGCTGCCGCACCGCGGGGACGGTGGCACCGGGCCTTCCGCGTCAGTCGCTGCCAGATGCTGAGAAACATCGCTCACTTTCCCGGGAGGCCACCCCGACGCTACCCTCGCGGGGAATCGGACGCCATCGGCTGGAATTTCCGGCAGGAAGTTCGTCGGCGGAACAAACCTCCCGGCCCGGACGCCTCGCCCCATGCCCCGAACTGACGCATCCCGACTGGACGACGCGGAATCGGGCAGGCTGGGCGAGGTGTGCGACGATGCCACCGGCTGGAGGCGCTGGGGGCCGTATCTCTCGGACCGCTCGTGGGGAACCGTCCGGGAGGACTATTCCCCCGACGGTGACGCCTGGCGGTATCTCACCTACGACCACGCCCGGGCGAAGGCCTATCGCTGGGGCGAGGACGGCATCGCGGGCATCAGCGACCGTTTTCAAGGGCTCTGCTTCGCTCCGACCTTCTGGAACGGAGTCGATACGCACCTCAAGGAGCGATTGTTCGGCCTGACACCACTCGACGGCAACCACGGGGAGGACGTGAAGGAGTGCTACTACCACGTCGACAACACGCCGACGCACTCGTTCATGAGCCTGCTCTACCGGTATCCGCAGCGGCCGTTCCCATATGAATCGCTCGTCGCTGAAAACCGCCGGCGGGAGGGGCAGGGGGCCGAGTTCGAACTCACCGACACCGACGCCTTCGCGGAGAACCGGTATTTCGACATCATCATCGAGTATGCGAAGCGATCGCCGGACGAGATCGCCATCCGGATCACCGCGACCAACCGTGGCCCGGAGGTCGCCCCACTCCACGTGCTGCCCACACTCTGGTTTCGCAACACGTGGTCGTGGGGCGCCGAGCCGCTGCCGCAGCCCGTGATCCGCCTCGCGCCGGCCCCCGTCGGCACGGTCTGCTTCGAAGCCGACGACACGGGAGTCGTGATCGATTCGCGGCTCCCGCCCAGCGCCCGGCTCGGCCGTCGCTGGCTGCTCGCGCCCGCGGTGCCCGTGGATCGGGCGTTGTTCACCGACAACGAGACGCATGGTCAGGCGGTGTTCGGACCGACGTGCACGAGCCTGTCCCCCTTCACCAAAGACGCATTCCACCGGCTGCTCTGCACCGCCGACTGCGAGGCGGTGAACCCGGCCCGTGTCGGCACGAAAGCCTGCTCGCACCACATCTTGGCCATACCTGCGGGCGGGACCGCGGCCGTGCATCTCCTCCTCACCGACCGTCCACCCCACGAGGCGGTTCCGGGCGACGGCCCGGGGCTCGCGGAGGTGGTCGATGCGGCGATCACGGTCCGCCGGCACGATGCCGACGCGTTTTACGCAGGTCTCGCGCCGCCGGATGCGACGGCCGACGAACGGCACGTGCAGCGCCGGGCCCTCGCCGGTCTCTTGTGGACGAAGCAGAACTACATCTTCGACGTCGCGGCCTGGCTCGATGGCGACAACCCGGCCGCCCCGCCGCCGCCCGAGCGGCGCGCGATACGCAACCGGCACTGGCGGCACCTCAACTCCCACCGCGTGCTTTCGATGCCCGACAAGTGGGAGTATCCGTGGTTCGCCGCGTGGGATCTCGCCTTCCAGTGCGTCCCCTTCGCGCTCGTCGATCCCCAGTTCGCGAAGGACCAACTCTGGCTGCTACTGTTCGAGCAGTTCCAGCACCCGAGCGGCCAGCTCCCGGCCTACGAATGGGAATTCAGCGACCTGAATCCCCCCGTGCACGCCTGGGCCGTATGGCGGGTCTACAACATGGAGAAGCGGCGGCACGGCCGCACCGACCGGGCCTGGCTGGAGCGCTGTTTCCACAAGCTGCTCCTCACGTTCACGAGCTGGGTGAACAAGGTCGACCCCGAGGGCAACAACGTCTTCGAGGGAGGATTCCTGGGCCTCGACAACATCAGCGTCTTCGATCGCAGCGAGGGGGCGGCGCACGGCGCGCGGCTCGAGCAGTCGGACGCCACCGGCTGGATGGGGATGTTTTCGCTCACGATGATGCGCGTCGCCCTGGAACTGGCCCACGAGAATCCGGTCTACGAGGGGCTGGCCTCGAAGTTCCTCCAGCACTACGCCTACATCGCCTCGGCGATGAAAAACATGGGCGGCCGCGGTTCCTCGCTCTTCGACGAGGACGACGGCTTCTTCTACGACGTGCTCCGGCACGCCGACGGGAGCCACGAGAAGTTTCGCGTGCGGTCGCTCGTGGGCCTGATCCCGCTGTTCGCCGTCGAGCGGCTCGAGGCGGCGTGGATCGCGCCCTTCAAGGAGTTCAGCTCGAATCTCCATTGGTTCCTCGCCAATCGGCGCGAGATGGTGGCCGACGTGATCCAGCAGGTGCCCGCCGCCGACGGCACGACGACCCACCTGCTGGCGATCGTGAACATCGCGCAGCTCCGCAGGATTCTCGCCCAACTGCACGACCCGGCGGAGTTCCTCGCGCCTCACGGGATCCGTTCGCTCTCGCGGCGGCATGCCACGGAGCCGTTCGAGTACGAGGGGCGCCGGGTCGGCTACGAGCCGGCGGAGTCGGCGACGAAGCTCAAGGGGGGCAACTCGAACTGGCGCGGGCCGATCTGGTTTCCCACCACGTTCCTGCTCGTCGAGTCGCTGCGCCGACTGGGCACCGCCTTCGGGCCCGGGTTCACGGTCGAGACGCCGGCGTCGAGCGGGAGGTCGATCCCGCTCCGCGAGATGGCGGGGGACGTGGCAAGGCGGCTCGTCTCGATCTTCCTCCGCGACGGCGGCGGCCGGCGGGCCGTCTGGGGCGACGACCCGCGATTCACCGACCCCGCGTGGCGCGACGAGCTGTTGTTCTTCGAGTACTTCCACGGAGACACGGGCGCCGGCCTGGGCGCGAGCCACCAGACCGGCTGGACGGCCCTCGTGGCGAACCTGATCGACGAGTGGCGCTAGGGTCCTGCGGAACCGAGTTCCCGCACTCCCGCCGGCCGGCGGCCACAGACCCCTCCGCGTTGCACGCTCCTCTCGCGAAACGTACCTTACCCGCGACAGGCAACTCTCGGTCTGGGTGCGTCGTGATCGTCCAAGAACTCCACCACATCCAGCACCGGCACCGGTTCCTGCCCGAGGCGGAACTGCGGAAACTCGCCGACCGGACCGGCACGCCGCTCTACCGCCTCCAGGAGGTGGCGAGCTTTTTTCCGCACTTCAAGCTCACGCCGCCCCCCGCCGCCGAAGTGCTCGTCTGCCACGACATGGCCTGCCACCAGCATGGCTGCACGCGGCTGAAGCGCGACCTCGAGGCCACGCTCGCCCCCGACATCGCCGCGGGCCGGGTGGCCGTGCGGTATGTCTCCTGCCTCGGCCGCTGCGATCGCCCGGTGGCCGCGCTCGTCAACGACGAGTTTTTCGCGAACCGCACGGCCGACGAACTCGCCGCCCTCGCCCGCGCCGCGGCCGACGGCAGCCCGCCCCGTGCCGACGCCGACAGCACGTATGAACCCCACTCCAACCGCCCGTGGCGCATCGACCCCTATGACGGGCAGCCCGACTACGCCGCCGTGCGCGCCTTCGCCGAGCGCGGAGTGCCGCAGGCTGTGCTCGACGAGCTCAAGACCGCCGACCTGCGCGGCATGGGCGGGGCGGGCGTGCCCGCGCATCAGAAGTGGAACGACGTCTGGCGAGCGAAGGGCGACGCCAAATACGTCGTCTGCAATGCCGACGAAAGCGAGCCCGGCACGTTCAAGGACCGCGAGCTGCTCACCCGGCATCCGCACCTCGTCCTCGAAGGGGTGATCCTCGCCGGCCTGCTCACCGGCGCCACCCGCGGCTGGATCTACATCCGCCACGAATACGCCGAACAGATCGAGATCATGCGCCGGGAGATCGCCCGGGCCGAATCGCTCGGGGCCTGCGGCCCCCGCATCGCCGGCGGCCCGCGGAGCTTCCCCGTGGAGGTGTTCGCGAGCCCGGGGGGCTACATCTGCGGCGAGCAGAGCGCGCTCATCGAGGCGATGGAAGACCACCGGGCCCAGCCGCGGCCGAAGCCGCCGCAGCTCGAGACCAACGGCCTCCACGACAAGCCCACGCTGGTGAGCAACGTGGAGACGTTCGCCTGGGCGCCCGCGATCGCTCTCAAGGGGGGCGCGTGGTACGCGGATGGCGGCACGAACGGCTGCAAGGGCCGGCGGCTGTTCTCGATCTCCGGCGACCTCGCCCGGCCGGGCGTCTACGAGGTGCCCAACGGGATCACGCTCCGCGAGCTGCTCGACGGGCTGTGCGGCGGCACGGTCGGCCGACTCAAGGCGTTCGCACCCTCGGGGCCCTCCGGCGGTTTCCTCCCCGCGCTGCTTCCGGTATCGGCGCTGCCGCGCGGCTGGGAGAAGCGGGCGCCGGCGGATCTCGTCGACAAGGTGACCGCCCGCGGTGACGGCCACCTCGACATCCTCGACCTCCAGCTCGACCTGCAACGGTTTCGAGATATCGGCCAGGCGATCGGCGCGGGTCTCGTGGTCTACAACGACACCCGCGACATGATCGCCGAGGCGGTCAACTGTTCGCAGTTTTTCCGCGACGAGTCGTGCGGCAAGTGCGTGCCCTGCCGGATCGGCTCGGAGAAGATCGTCGAGATGGGAGAAGAGGTCATGACGGGCGGTCTGGGTGCGACCGAGTTCGCCGGCCGGCGCCGGCTCGTCAAGGAACTCACCCGCGCGATGGAGATGACGAGCATCTGCGGTCTGGGCATGGTCGCCGCCAAGCCGCTCGAGACGGCGATCGAGTTTTTCCCCGACGATCTCGCCGCACACCTCCGCGGCCGCACGCCCGCAGGAGCCCCCGCATGAGCACCGCGGCCGACGACGACCTCGACGACTTCGACCACGGCCTCGTGCTGCCGGAGGAAGACGGCCTCTTCGCCCGCGATCTCGACGGGCAACTCGTGCGCATGGACAAGGTCACGGCCGACGACTTTGCCACGCAGATCACGATCAAGATCGACGGCCGCGAGGTGACGGTGCCGAAGGCGGTGCCACTCACCGACGCCCAGGGCAAGATCCTGCGTGACTCGGAGGGGCGGCCGATCCCGCGAGCGACCACGATCTACGACGCCGCGAGCCGGGCCTACGCCGACGATCCGGCCGGCAACCCTGTCCCGATCCTCTGCCACCAGGAGCACCTCGAGCCGGTGGCCGTGTGCCGCGTGTGCTGCGTCGAGATCGCGAAGGTGAAGCGCGGCTCGATGCAGCGCGAGCGGAAACTCTTGCCCGCGTGCCAGCACCGGGTCGAGGAGACGATGGAGGTGCAGACGATTCGTTCGCCCGACCTCGCCGCCCGCGGCCGCATCGACGCGAACGTGCGCACGCTCGTGAACCTGCTGGCGACCGACCACCTGCCTGCCGACTGGCGCGCCCGGCTGCCCTTCAACGAGCTCGGCCGGCTCACCGAGCGGCTCGACGACCTCGCCCGCGAGGCCCGGGGCCTCGAGCGGGCGGCCGATCCGACGGCCGATCCGGAGACGATCGCCGCGAAGTGGCCACTCGTGGGCGGACAGGCGTTTCGCCCGCGGTCGCTCGAGCGCGGCGCCGACCACTCGTCACCCCGGATCGACGTCGATCACGACCAGTGCATCCTCTGCGATCGTTGCGTCCGCGCCTGTACCGACGTGAAGGCCAACTTCGTCATCGGCCGCACCGGCAAGGGCTACGCCACCCACATCGGCTTCGATCTCGACGACCCGATGGGTGAGTCGAGCTGCGTCTCGTGCGGCGAGTGCATGATCACCTGCCCGACCGGGGCGCTCGTGTTCAAGGAGCGGGTGGACG
>RFUD01000620.1 GCA_009923125.1 Planctomycetia bacterium | reverse complement strand
GGTGAAGGCGCGGGTCGTCGGCGGCGACGAGGCGCTCGGCGCCCGGCTCCTGGCGGAACTCGAGCCCTGGGTGTACCGCCGCTGGCTTTCCGGGGCCGACATCAGCGGCATCAAGGCGCTCAAGCGTCGCATCGAGCACCGCGCCGACCGCGAGGGCACCGACGCGCGCAACCTGAAGACCGGCCGCGGCGGCATCCGCGACATCGAGTTCACGATCCAGTTTCTACAACTCCTCGGCGGGGGCGACCTGCCGCAGGTGCGAACCGGGACCACGCTGGAGGCGATCCGCCGTCTGGCCTCGGCCGGCGCGCTCACCGACCAGGAGCGGGAGATCCTCGAGCGGACGTACACGCTGCTGCGCACGGTGGAGCACCGGCTCCAGATCCTCTACGACCGCCAGACCCACGACCTGCCCGAGGATGCCGGCGAGTTCGCACGGCTGGCCACGCGCTGCGGATACGGCCGTGGACCCGAGGCCACCGGCCGTTTGCGGTCGGATCTCGCCGAGGCCGCCGACCTCAATCGCCGCATCCTCGACCACCTGCTGCACGACGCCTTCCCGGACGACGGCCCTCCCGAGCCGGAGGTCGATCTGGTGCTCGATCCAGAGCCGCCGGCGTCGCTCGTCCACGACGTGCTCGCGGGACACGGCTTTCGCGACGTGGCCGCCGCGCACCGGGCCCTGACCTCGCTCGGCGAGGAGCCGGTGCGGTTTCTCTCGACGCGGCGCTGCCGTCACTTCCTGGCGGCGATCGCGCCTCGGCTGCTCGCGGTCATCGGCCAGACCCCCGACCCCGATGCCACCCTGGCGACTCTGTGCCGGGTCAGCGACTCGCTGGGAGGAAAGGGGGTGCTGTGGGAGCTGTTCAGCTTCAACCCCGCCTCGCTGGAGCTCACGGTGCGGCTCTGCTCGTCGAGCCCGTTTCTGTCCGGGCTCCTGGTGGGCAGCCCCGGCATGCTCGACGAACTGCTCGACAGCCTGCTGCTGGACCAGCTGCCCGACGAGACGACGCTGACCGCGACGCTCGACGAACTGTGCGGCAGCGCGGCCGACATCGCGCCGACGGTGCATGCGTTCAAGGCGTCGCAGCAGCTCCGCGTCGGCGTGCGCGACATCCTCGGCAGGCTCGCGGCCACCGAGGTCAACGCAGCCCTGACGTCGATCGCCGAGGTGCTGCTGCGGAAGGTCGTGGCCCACGA
>RFUD01000619.1 GCA_009923125.1 Planctomycetia bacterium | reverse complement strand
ATGTCGAACGTCCCGCCGGTCACGGTGAGCGACGGCATCGTGGGGAGCGCCGCGCTGCCGCCGAGCACGAGCCTGCCGTTTGAGACGCGGACGTTCGCCACGGTGCCGGCGATCGAGAGCACCTTGAGAGTGCCCGCACCGGTGACTTCGAGGTCGCCGATCGAGGTCGCGGCGGTGAGCGTCGCAGGAGTCGCGGCAGATGCGGTGCCCGAGTAGCGAAACACCGCCGACGGGCTGATCGTTCCCGATCCGAGGTTGCTGGCGACGCCACTGCCGGCCCTCGATTCCAGGATCACGTTGGCGCCGACATGCGTGCTGGCCGTCGACGTCGCGGTCGTGAGCACGAAGTTGAAGCCGTTGGCGACGATGCGGCCGGTGCCGGACGTGCTCGACAATTGCCAGTGCGTCTTGAGCGTGCCGGTGGTCGTGGGCTGCCATTGTCCGGCGTTGCCGGTGAGATCGAGCGTGTACCCGTTGGTGTCGATGCCGAGGTCGATCCGCCCGCCGGCTTCCGGGGCGTTCGTCAGCGTGTGCACCGTGGGCAGGGCGGCGTTGGCGATGAGGCCGAGGTGCGAGCCGAGCCTGAGCGTCGTGCCGGCCCCCGGTGCCGCACTGTTGTCGCCCAATTGGATCGCCCCGACGTTCTGGCCGGCCACCGAGGAGGTCAGCGTGAACGTGCCGACGCCCGACCGCACGGCAAGGCCGCCAGCGAGCGGCACGCCCGCCGTCAGCGACGCGGCCGTGCCGGACGTGGGCATGAACTGCGAGATCGAGACTCCGGAGGTCATCGCCGCCGGGCTCAAGACGTTTGCGGAGGCGAACAGTTCGATCGTGCCACCGCTGCCGGAACTCGCCACGGTGCCGCCGGTGATCGCGAGCGGCCCGTAGACGCTCAGTCGCCGATCCCCGTTCACGGCCAGGCTCATCGAGATGCGTCCGCTCGACATCGTCAACGCGCCGACCCTGTTGTAGGCCGCGTTGGCGGAGCCGACGGTCGTCTGCCCGGCATTCGTGAGCATCGGCGTCAGCGTGAGTGAGCCGCCGCTGATCGTCACCGGCGTGCCCGTTCCGGATGCGCCCACGTTGGCATTGGGATTGGTGTGCGTGCCGGTCGTGTAACCATAAACACCGAGTTGCAGTTCGCCACCGGCGTTGATCGTGATGCCGGGGGACGCCGTGACGGAAACCGCCCCCTCCGAC
>RFUD01000618.1 GCA_009923125.1 Planctomycetia bacterium | reverse complement strand
CCTGGTGTGGATCGCCCCCCCGTGCGGCGCGGGGGCGGCCGACGCCCAGCGATTCGATCTCGAGTCATCCGACGGCATGCGGGTCGCGACGTGGCTCTATCCGCGACCGGAGGATGCCGACCTGCGGGCGGCCGTGATCCTGGTCCACGACCTCGACGGCGAGCACAAGGATCTGGAGCCGCTCGCCCACGCTCTCCAGCAGGCCGGCTGTACGGTGGCGGTGCCCGACCTGCGGGGGCACGGGGCGAGCGCGCCGCAGGGCGGCCGCGACGCCGCGCGTCAGTCGAAGCCGACCCGCAGGGCCGACCTGGAGATGATGGCCGCGGGGGCAGGCGGCAGGCTGCGTGCCCAGTCGTCGGTCCGCGGCGATCTGGAAACGGTGCATGCCCTGCTCCTGGAACGCGGCGACATCGACGCGTCGGGTGACAGTCCCCTGGCGGTCGTCGGCTGCGGCGCGGGCGCGACGCTGGCGGCGCTGTGGACCGCCGCCGACTGGGCCTGGCCGCCGCTCGCCAGTGGCCCCCAGGGCCAGCACGTGCGGGCGCTCGTGCTGGTCAGCCCGCATTGGACCGTCAAGGGAATGACGATCCAGCCCGCGTTGGCCTCGGAGCCGCTGAAGCAGGAAGTGCCGATCATGATCCTGGGCGGCAAGAACGATCGCGATGCGACGCGGCTCTTCGATCAGCTGCGCAAGCAGCGGCCCGACGCATGGCACCAGCGGATCGGTTCCGAAACCACGCGGGCCGCCGATCGCCGCAAGCCGGACGACAGGAAGCCCGCCGGCGAACCTCCTGCCGAGACGCTGTTCCTGTTCCAACTCGATACGACGCTGTCGGGGGAGAAACTCGCGGAGGACGACGGCGGCATCGGCCTGATCGTCCAGTTCCTGGCGGCCAAGTTCCGGACCGCCGACCGCTGACCGAGGCGCGGGCCTCAGGGCAGCCGAAGCTCCATGCCGGCCACGAGGAGCGCCGGGTTGCGGAGTTGGTCGCGATTCGCCTCGAACAGGCGTGCCGCCATCGATCGGTCGCCGTAGAACCGCTCGGCCAGGCTCTCCAGGGTTTCGCCCGGGGCGACCCGCACCCGACCGGGCCTGCGCACCGGCTCGATCACCTGGCCCGCCGCGGCGTGCGGGTGCACGGCGGGCACGCTCCACGCCGGGGGAATCCGCAACTCCAAACCGATGGGCAACAGGTTGGG
>RFUD01000617.1 GCA_009923125.1 Planctomycetia bacterium | reverse complement strand
GCGACAGGCAGTCCACTCCATGGTTGCCGACGACGATCACCCGATCATCGACGACTCCGGCGACGTACATCGACTCGCCGCGCGGCACGACCCAGCGCTGGCCGCCGGTCCGCAGGTCGAGGCAGTGGAGCGCGTCCGCCTCGACGGGCGTGAGCAGCACGCGCCCCGAGGCCACGATCGGGCAGGCGTCCCGCCACCCGTCGCCCCCGGGGGCCGCCTCGCCCACCGGGACGCCGTTGACGACGACGCGTCGCATCACGTTGCCGAGCGGTCCGCGCTGCCCGAGCCGGTCGGCGCCTCCATCCGCCTTCGCGACGGAGTAGTTGAAGGCCCAGAGCAGCGTTCGTGTCGCCAGATCGACCGCGATGGCGGTGCCGGCTCCCGTGGGGCAGACGAGCACGCCGTCGGCGAACGCCGGTGACAGCCCCGACGACCGGCGCACCATCGTCTCGGGGCGGTCCGCCTGCTGCTCGTCGAGTTCGGCGAGCGGTTGAGACCATGACTGCCGGCCGTCGGTCGCGTCGAGCACGTCGAGACGGATCTCACCCCGCTCCTCGGCGAGCACGAACAATTGGTCGCCGATCACAAGCGGAGCGCCGAGATGGAACGTGCCGCCGGCGGCAGCGGCATCGTCCGCGGCCGGACGCCGCCAGGCGGGCGCGCCCCGGGCGGTCAGATCGTACGCGACCAGCGCGTTTTCGCCCGGGCCGTCCGGGGCCGCCCCCGCGCGTCTCGGGCCTTCGGCGCGCCGCTCGCGTCCCGGGGATTCGACGGCGTACACGAATCGACCGTTGCTCGACACCACGCCGCTGGTGGCGTCGTTGAACACCCGCTGCAGGCTGTCGGCACCGTCCGTGACCACGTCGGCCGAGGCGTCCGCTTCCGGCGGGCCGCCCGCGTCGAACGTGGCCGCCCCGCGCATCCAGACTCGCTTCCCCGTGGTGAAATCGACCGCCAACAGGCCCAACGGCGCATGCAGCACGAGCATGCCGTCGACGGCCAGCGGCGCGCCGGCTGGGATGAGCGGTGCGTCGCGGTCGGCGGCCGACCGCCGGCGCTTCTCGAGCAGCCGCGCCTCCTCGGGATGCCGGGTCAGCGGCACCCTGTACCGTGGCACGAGCAGCGGCCGAGACGCCTCCACCCGCGCGTTGCGGGCGGCGTCGCCGCGGGCCATCCACCACTCCGCTTCGCGCCGTTCAG
>RFUD01000616.1 GCA_009923125.1 Planctomycetia bacterium | reverse complement strand
GGCTGTGGGGCGACCGTCCCGGTCGCCAACGGGCGCTTGGCAAGCGAGACGCTTGCCCCACGGTTACATATACAGCCGGTGCGTGGCGATGAATCGCTCCACGGCCCGGGGCGTGCGGTAGCGGATGCTCTTGCCCGCCTCGACGAGCGCCCTGAGATCGCTTGCCCGGATGCCGAGCGCCGGCACCACCACCTTGTCGGCCACGACGCGTCGGGCACCCTCCGGTCCCAGCAGGGCGGCGAGTCGCGGCGCTGCGACGACGGCGGCGACGTCGTCCAGCCCGTCGCGCTCGACCGCGATCAGCCGGGCCAGTTCGAGGATCCGGGTGGGCTCGCGCCAGTCGGGCAGGCTGGCCAGGGCGTCGGGCCCGAGGATCAAAAGCAGTTCATCCAGCCCGTGCATGGCCCGCAGCGCGGCGAGCGTCTCGACCGTGTAACTCACGCCACCGCGATCGAGTTCGAGCGTGGAGACCTCGAACGCCGGGTTGCCTCCGACGGCCAGGCCGAGCATCTCCGCCCGATGCTGCCCCGCCGTCGCCGGTCGGTCCTGCTTGAACGGCTGGATCGCGGTCGGCACGAAGACCACGCGGTCGAGCCGGGCCTGCTCCCGGCAGCACTCGGCGACCACGAGATGCCCGTGGTGCACGGGGTCGAAGCTGCCGCCAAAAATCCCGATCCGCATCGCCTGTCCTCGTGAGCGGGCGCCAGATGCCGGAGCCAGATGCTCTAATCGTCGTGATGCGGCAGTCTACGGGCCAGCGCGAGCTTTTCGATAGCCAGCCAGCCTGGGAGGAGGACGATGCGCGGCAGGGAGTCGTGGCCACCGTCGTGCTGCCCGACGGCGTGGACAAGCCGCTCGACTATCTCGTCCCGGAGTCGCTCGCCGCGGCGGTGGAGCCCGGCAAGAGGGTGCGGGTACCGCTCGGCCGGGGCAACCGCGAGCGACTTGCGTATTGCGTGGCGGTGCGGGCGGGTGAACTGCCGCAACAGCCGCTCAAGAGCGTGGCGGGCGTCGAGGACGACAGCCCACTGCTCTCACCGCTGATGCTCGAACTCACGGCCTGGATGAGCGACAAGTGGCTCGCCCGCCGCGGCGAGGTGCTCGAGGCCGTGCTGCCCGCCGGCGTGCGGGCCATCCGCAAGCGGCGTTCGGTTCCGCTCCTCGTGGCAACGGGCGATGTTGTACCTAAGCACAGCGCGGGTCTCAGCGACC
>RFUD01000615.1 GCA_009923125.1 Planctomycetia bacterium | reverse complement strand
ACGCCGAGTTTTTGGTTGGTAGGTATACATTAGAACTTTTGGATTGTAATGTGAACAACGCTGGTCCGGCAGTACCAGTGGCACCAGTAGCTCCAGTTGCACCAGTAGCTCCAGTGGCTCCTTGGGCTCCTTGGGCTCCAGTAGCTCCAGTGGCTCCAGTGGCTCCAGTGTATCCTTGAGCTCCTTGGGCTCCAGTTGCACCAGTAGCACCAGTGGCTCCAGTGACTCCTTGGGGTCCTTGGGCTCCAGTAGCTCCAGTAGCTCCAGTGGCGCCAGTGGCGCCAATAATTCCTGTGGCTCCTTGGGCTCCAGTGTATCCTTGAGGTCCTTGGGCACCAGTAGCTCCTTGGGCACCAGTAGCACCAGTAGCACCGGTGGCTCCAGTGTATCCTTGGGGTCCAGTTGCACCTTGGGCTCCAGTAGCTCCAGTTGCACCAGTCTCTCCAGTGGCTCCTATTCGTCCTTGGGCTCCAGTAGCTCCAGTGGCTCCAGTTGAGGTGCTTAAGTAGGGTGATAAAACATTTGTTGAAGCAACACGAACTCCTGCTTGTAAGAAATAAACAACACCATTATAAACATTAATTGAGAAATATCCTGGAGTAATACTACTAGCAATTGTAGTTGTAGTTAACAATGTTCTATTTGCATAGATGTATACTGTAGTACTTGATGGTGCATCAGCATTATCGAACTTAAAATAGTGCACTAAGTCAGTATCTCTTGCCTCACTAATGTATTGAATACTATTAATTCCAACATTTGTTAATCCAATATAATTAGTATTATCTGCAGCGTTATTAGCAAAATTGAATGTAAAGAATACATCATTGTATGATTCAGTTGTCATTACAAAGTTCTCTGAGGTATTGGTAGCATTAGTAACTGTTGCTGACGCCGAGTTTTTGGTTGGTAGGTATACATTAGAACTTTTGGATTGTAATGTGAACAACGCTGGTCCGGCTGTACCAGTAGCACCAGTAGCTCCAGTAGCTCCAGTGGCACCAGTGGCACCAGTGGCACCAGTTACTCCAGTGTATCCTTGAGGTCCTTGGGCTCCGGTTGCACCAGTCGCTCCAGTGGCACCAATTGTTCCTGTGGCTCCAGTAGCACCTGTGGCTCCAGTGACTCCTTGGGGTCCTTGGGCTCCAGTAGCTCCAGTTGCACCAGTCTCTCCAGTGGCTCCTATTCGTCCTTGGGCTCCAGTAGCTCCAGTGG
>RFUD01000614.1 GCA_009923125.1 Planctomycetia bacterium | reverse complement strand
TTCGCACCGCCGCGGTGCGGGTGCACGACGAGCCCGTCCTTGTGCGCCGTCACGTACTCGAGCAGTTCGGGAGTCGCGATGGCCTCGACCTTCGCCAGCAACTGCCCGATGCCCCGCCAGTAGAACGTGCCGGCGAGCGGCGCGAGAAACTCCCGGGCCACGAGCAGCGACAACAGCTCCGGCAGCGAGACCGCGGGCGACGACAGTTCCCCCTTGCCACGTCCCGGCGCGATCGACCAGGCCTGGGCCGTGGTGCCCCGCGGGGTGCGGACCTTCGATCGCCGCACGGCGTAGCCGAACTTTCCGAGGAAATCGACATCGCGGCGGATGTTCTTGTCGGACATCTCGTCGATCACGCCGCGGTCGCGGAGGCCCGCCTTGATCTCGGCGATCGTCAGGGGCCGGCGGGCGCCGAACAGCATGTCGATGAGGTGGAACACCCGCAGCAATTGCTCGTGGCGGCTGATCGAGTCCATGCGATGTCTCCAGCGTCGGCGGTCGGCCCGGCCCGGCCCGCTCCAGAATACCGTCGGCCGGCAGCGGGCACGTCCGATCGGTCCGGCCACCCCGGGGCCCAGGCCCCATTCACCCCCCGATCTCCTCCTGAAGCCCGAGCCACCGTTCCTCGGCGGCGGCGAGTTTGTCGGCCAGCGTGGAGAGGTGCGTGTGGAGCCGCAGCGCCTCGGCGGGGTCGGTCGCGGCCAGCATGGCTGCATGGCACTCCCGCTTCTCGGCATCGAGCTTGGCGATCGACCGCTCGAGGCTCGCGATCTCCTTGCGGATCTCGCGTTCGCCGCGTCCGTCGCCCTTCCGTGGCGGCACCGCGGCGGAAGGACGCGAGCCTTTCGCGTTGCCCGGCGCCCTGCCCGGTGCGGCGGCCTCGGCCTCGTCGATCTCGCGGGTGACGGCTGCCAGGTAGGTGTCGTAGTCGCCGAGGGAGTTGACGACGCGGCCGTCGCCAACCTCGATCACGGTCGTGGCGACGGTCCGCATGAACGAGCGATCGTGGCTCGTGAAGATCACCGTCCCTTCATACTCGACGAGCGCCCGGGCGAGGGCGTCCACCGTCTCCACGTCGAGGTGGTTGCCCGGCTCGTCGAGGACCAGCACGTTGTACGGTCCGAGGAGCAGCCCGGCCATGCACAGTCGGGCCCGCTCGCCGCCCGACAGCACCCCGATCCGCTTCTC
>RFUD01000613.1 GCA_009923125.1 Planctomycetia bacterium | reverse complement strand
GCCGCCGGGGGCGAGGATTCCCACGGCATGCCCGTTGGCATCCCACATCCGGGGAATGATCTGGTCCTCGTCCCAGTTGGCGGGCAGCCGGCTCGTCGCCTCGGCCGGAAGCTCGACCCGGCGCTGGGTGGACCGAATGCCCCCCATCGTCTGCGGTTCCGTGACGTTCTTCACCTCGAACGGCGTCTGTGTGTGGTTCCCGCAGATGATGAACAGCCGCTGCCCATCGGGAGACAACAGGATGTTGTGGGGGCCATGTTCGCCGCCGCCGGGGAATGCGCGGAGCTTCTCAACCGTGTCGAGCGTGTCGTCGGCATTGGTGTCGGTGACACGGTACAGCCCGCTGCCGGGGCCGCCATTGCACACGGCATACAGCGCGTCGAACGCCCACAGGAGCCCTTGGGCGCTCGTGAGCGGCACGGGGATCTTTTCGACGAGCGTCTCGCCGGAGCCATCGAGCGGCGCGGGTGTGATCCGCACGAGTCCCTTGTCGCCCTGGTCGCTGGCGATGAGGCGTCCCTTGGCGTCGGTCGTGAGCACGACCCACGATCCGAGTTCGCCGCGCGGCACGACGACGAGCCGCTCCACGCGGAATCCCGCGGGCACGTTGAACGGCGGCGTCTCGGCGGGCTGCCGCCCGGTGCCGGCCAGCGGCATGGCCTCGGGACGCTGCCGCCAGACTGGTGCGGCTGGGTCCGCGGCCCGGCCCGGCGAGGCCAGCAGTGCGATGGATGCGAGCGCGGGGAAAACGACGGGCGTCGTGTGGCGCATCAGGGGCCTCGTAGCGAGGTGGGAAACTGGACTTTCATACGATACCGTCCGGGAGTACTGCCCGAGGAATCGTTTCCGAAGCCGAACACCGAGGAATTCCCGGGCGAACCACGCGCCGGCCGCCTGCATCCGCTCCCGCAACTCCCGGGCCGACCCGCCGTTCAAGAGGATGGAGCCAGTCGGCGCCGCCCTGGCGTTTTCCACCCTCGGATCTGAAAGGTTTCACGCATGATCGCCCGCCTCTTCATCGCGTCGATCGTTGTGCTCGTGGTCGTTCCGGCGGCGGTTGCCGCCGAAGGAAAGAAGGCCCCCGATCCGGCCAAGGTCTTCGCCCGGAAGGACGCCAATAGCGACGGCGCTCTCACGCTCGACGAGTTCAAGGCAGGCATGAAGGACAAGGCGCTCGACAACGCGGACAAACGGTTCAAGAAGATCGACACCGACGGCGACGGC
>RFUD01000612.1 GCA_009923125.1 Planctomycetia bacterium | reverse complement strand
CGGCGAGTGGACGATGTGCCGGCTGCCGGACCGCGTAGGCGGCTCGCAGCTGCCGCCGGTGATCACCGTCGATCTCCGCGACCCGTCGAGCCGCTCGCGCGGCAGCGTGACGCCGCGGCTGGCCGCCGGCATGAAGTGGGCGCTCGATGCCGGCGGGCAGGTGATGCTGCTCCTCAACCGGCGCGGCTTCGCGACGCACGTGCAGTGCCGCTCCTGCGGCCACACGGTGCGCTGCCCGCAGTGCGACCTCGCGCTCACGGTGCACCGCCCCGGCAATCGCGGTATCTGCCACGGCTGCGGCCTCGTCACCCGGCTGGCCCGCGACTGCGAAGCCTGCGGCGCCCCGCACCCGGCCCAACGCGGCACCGGCACGCAGCGGCTCGAAGAGGAGATCCGCGGGCTCTTTCCCGGGGCGCGCGTGGCTCGCATGGACACCGACACGATGCGCACCCGCGGCAGCCACGAGCGCACGCTCGACGCCTTCCGGGCCCGCGAGATCGACATCCTGGTGGGCACGCAGATGATCGCCAAGGGGCTCGACTTCCCCGACGTGATGCTCGTGGGCGTGGTGAACGCCGACGCCGCCCTGCATCTGGCCGACTTCCGGGCCGCCGAGCGGACCTGCCAGCTCGTGACCCAGGTCGCCGGCCGCAGCGGCCGCGGGCAACGCGGCGGCCGCGTGGTCGTGCAGACGAGCACCCCCGACCACCCGGCGATCATCGCCGCCGGCCGGCACGACTACGAGGCCTTCGTGCGCAGCGAGCTGCCCCTGCGCGAGGCGCTGCTCTATCCCCCCTTCGGCCACATCGTGCGGATCGTCGTGCGGAGCATCGACGAACAGGCCGCCGCGAACTGGGCCGAACACATCGCCTCGCGGCTGCGGCAGGAGGCCGGCGAATCGACCCCGGCCGAGGCCTCGGGCTCACCATCGATCCGCGTCCTCGGCCCCGCCCCGGCGCCGATCGCCCGGCTCCGCGACCGCTTCCGTTACCACGTGCAGGTCATGGGACGAGACGAGCCGCAGCTGCGCGACCTCGTCCGCCGCGCCACCGCCACGCTGCAGACACCGGACAAAGTCGCGTGGATCGTGGACCTGGATCCGGTCGAAATGCTGTAAGTCGCCTGGCCCACGCCGGCTTCGGGCTCCCCATATCCCGTCGCCGGACGTTCACTGCGCCCCTCCTGGGCTCCGTTCACTCGGACTCACTGGCGCTGCGCCATCCTGGCTT
>RFUD01000611.1 GCA_009923125.1 Planctomycetia bacterium | reverse complement strand
CAGGATGGCGCAGCGCCAGTGAGTCCGAGTGAACGGAGCCCATGGATGGGCGCAGTGAACGTCCGGCGACGGGATATGGGGAGCCCGAAGCCGGCTTGGGCGCAAAATGCCAAGGCATGACAGGCTGAAGACCGTCCTACGCTTCCGGTTCCTCGGTCGTGCGGCCGCGGACGAGGAGCTTGATCGGCACTTCCGTGAACGGCGTGTGCTTTCTCAGCACCCCGAGCAGGTAGCGACGATAGGGCTCCGACACGCTCTTCGGGGCGCTCGTCGAGAGCACGATCGTGGGGGGGGCGGTCTCCACCTGGGTGGCGTAGAAGATCCGCACCGGCTTGCCGCGGGAATCCGCCGGCGGCTGGTTGGCCTCGATCGCCGTCCGCATGATCGCGTTGAGCTTGGCCGTGGGCACGCGGGTGCGGCTCTGGCGGAAGAGCCGCTGGGCCGTATCGACCACCGCCTTCACGTTGCGCCCGCGGGTCGCCGTCACGAACTCGACCGGCGCCCAGGGCATGGTGCGGAACGTCTCACGCAGGTACTCGACCCACTCCTTCTGCGGCACGCCGCCCGCGTACAGATCCCACTTGTTCACCACGAGCACGACGGGCTTCGCCCCCTCGACGACCTCCTCGGCGAGCTGCTTGTCCACCTTGCCGATCGGCTCCGAGGCGTCGAAGAACAACAGCACGACGTCGGCCCGGCGGATGCTCCGCTGGGCGCGGTGCGTGGAATAGAAGTCGATATCGCTCTTGCGGCTCTTCGCCCGCCGCAGGCCGGGCGTGTCGATCGCCAGGAATGCGTGGCCGTCGACGTCGAATCGCACGTCGACGCTGTCGCGCGTGGTGCCGGCCACGGGGCTGGTGATCACCCGCTCCTCGTGCGCGAGGGCGTTGACGAACGTGCTCTTGCCGACGTTCCGCCGTCCCACGATCGCCAGCTTCATCTCCGGCAGCTCGGCCTGCTCCGCCTCCTCCGGCCACGCCTCCGGCAGCCGCTCGACGATCGCCTCGACGAGGTCGTCGCGATTCCTGTTTTGCCGCACGCTGACGACCAGCGGCTCACCGAATCCGAGCCCGTCGAAATCGTGGGCCTGCACGTCGAACTTGGGGTCGTCGGCCTTGTTGGCCACCAACAGCACGGTCGCCCCGCTCTTGCGCAGCCGCGCGGCCACGTCGCGGTCGGCAGGCAGGAGGCCACTGCGGACCTCGACCACGAACACCGCGAGCGCCGCC